>CAXMQC010000136.1:0-3110 GCA_964195285.1 Akkermansiaceae bacterium | reverse complement strand
TACCGGCCAGCGCGGTGGCGACTGCGTGAAGATGCTCTGGTCGCATTACGATGGCGACTTGATTGAGGTCGTCCAGAGTAAGGGCGGCAAGCGGCTGAAGATACCGGCGCACAGGGAATTAATGGCACTGCTGGAGGAAATCCCGAAGCGCGCGGCTGTAATCCTCACGACGCGGACGGGGCGGCCATGGAGGCAGCGGTATTATGAAAAGCAGGTTCAAGAGACTGTCGAGGCGTGCGGCTTCAAGGGGTATTCGCTCCACGGTCTGCGGCGGAATGCAACGGCCCGGATGCTGGAGGCCGGATGCTCGTACAGCGAGGTTATGGCCATTACCGGGCATAGCACGACAGCGATGGTCGAACGCTACGGGCAAGAGGTAAACCAGGAGCGTATGGCGCGGTCGGCAATCACGAAGCTGGAACGCCCGGAGAACGGAAATTGAAAACCGCGACGGACACAATTGAAAACCGCACTTTAGCCGGGTTGCTGAAACCCGCAGAAAAGTGGGAGTTTTCGTCTGTAGGGGCTGGTAGGGGCCACGGATTGGAAATCCGCCGCCCGCTCCCGGCGCCAGCCCGCTGGCCGGCATCGTGTCGGCGAGAGGGCTGTCGCCCGCCATGCGGGGTGCATGGCATGAGCATCGCGATGGCCGGGACCAAGCGTGACAATTCCGCCTATCGCCAATGGGGTGCGGACGGACTATTCTTCGATATCCTGCATCGATGAATTTATAGCGGATGAATGAGTCTGCCTTCGGCGCGCATAGGGAGCCAACGCTGCCCGCGCGTCCGAAATTTACACTTATGGTGATTGTGCTCTGTCAGGCACTGGCGATGACCGGGGTCACCGTTCTTATCGTCGTGTCCGCGCTGGCGGGACACTTGCTGGCCGATGACAAGGCGCTGGCCACCCTGCCGATCTCGCTGATGTTCGTCGGCAACATGGCGATGACGATCCCCGCCTCGCTGTTGATGAAGCGTGTCGGGCGGCGGGTGGGATTTACGGTTGGCGCGTTGTTCGGGATTGCCGGCGCGTTGTTAGGGGCATGGGGGTTGCTGGCCGGAAGCTTCGTGATCTTCGCCGTCGGCGGCCTGGTGCAGGGGTGCTACAACGCCTTCTGGCAATATTACCGTTTTGCGGCGGCCGAGACGGTAGCGCCGGCTTATGTCAGCAGGGCGATCTCGTTCGTGTTGCTGGGCGGTATCCTGGCCGCCGTGGTCGGGCCTGAACTCGCCAAGGGAAGCGCCAATTTCCTGGACGGCGCCCTGTATGCCGGCAGTTACATGACGGTGGCGGGGTTGGCGGCGATTGCGGTAATATGCATCCAGTTCATCGACATTCCACCGCCCGGCGAGGAAGAACGTTCAGGCGTCGGCCGTCCGTTGAAAGAGATCGCCGCCCAGCCCACGTTCCTGATCGCCGTGCTGGCCGCCATGGTCGGCTATGGCAGCATGTCGTTCGTTATGACCGCGACTCCGCTGGCCATGCAGGGCCACGCGCACAGCTTCGGCGATACCGCTTTTGTCATCCAGTGGCATGCGTTGGGCATGTTTCTGCCGAGCCTGTTCAGTGGCCATCTGATACGCCTGTTCGGGGCGGTTCGGATTATCTTGACGGGAGTCGTCGCAAATTTTGCGATGATCGCGGTCATTCTATCGGGGACCGGCGTTTTCGAATTCTGGTCGGGGCTGGTATTGCTGGGAATCGGGTGGAATTTCATGTTCGTCGGTGGCAGCACCCTTCTGACCGAGGTCTATAGCGCCGCCGAGAAAGGCAAGGTCCAGGGGGTCAACGATTTTCTGGTCTTCGGAACCAACGCCGTGGCCAGCCTGTCTTCCGGGCTGATTTATTACTGGTTCGGCTGGGCGGCTGTCGGCTATGCGGTCGTCCTGCCGCTGCTGACGGTCTTCGCAATGGCCTTCTGGCTGCGAATGAAGCGCCGGGCGGTGCAACGGGCGATTTAAAAGTTGATCGGCGCCGGCCCGCTCCCACACCCGGTGCCGGTTCCACGCAAGTGGGGGAAGCGCCAGAGTCCGGTTGCGTTTTGATAGTTGATCTGGCATGTTCCCGCCGGTTTCCGGCGCACCCGTTTTTTTGGGTACATGACGGCTGTTTTGCCGGGGGAAATATTATTTCGAGGGGGGCTACATGATGTCCCACCAGTTCAACAATCCAACGGGATAATCTAGACATGCTGTATCTGGTTATGGTTTGCGGCGTTTTTGCGCTGGCTTATGGTGTATGGGCGCGCGGCTCTGTTCTTTCGGCGAGTGCGGGAAGCGAGCGCATGCAGGAAATTTCAGCGGCTATTCAAGAAGGCGCGCGGGCCTATCTGAGTCGCCAGTACAGGACCATCGCCGTCGTCGGCGTGGCCGTGGCGGCCATTCTGTATTTTGTGCTGGGGCCCTGGGTCGCCGGCGGCTTCGTTGTCGGCGCGGTGTTTTCCGGCGCGGCCGGCTTCATCGGGATGAATATCTCGGTGCAGTCCAACGTCCGTGTGGCCGAAGGCGCACGCGAGAGCTTAGGGCGCGGCCTCGATATCGCCTTCAAGGCGGGCGCGGTGACGGGCATGCTGGTCGCCGGGCTGGCGCTGCTGGCGGTCGCGGTCTACTACGCGGTCTTACAGGGTGCAGGCATGGAAGGCCGCGACCTGATCGACCCGCTGGTCGGGCTTGGCTTCGGTGCTTCGTTGATCTCCATCTTCGCGCGGCTCGGCGGCGGCATCTTCACCAAGGGCGCCGATGTGGGCGCCGACCTGGTGGGCAAGGTCGAGGCCGGTATCCCCGAAGACGACCCCCGCAACCCGGCCGTGATCGCCGACAATGTGGGCGATAATGTCGGCGACTGCGCGGGCATGGCTGCCGACCTGTTCGAGACCTATGTGGTGACCGTGGTCGCCACCATGGTGCTGGCCTCGATCTTTTTCATGGGCGCCGACAACCTTGCCGATGTGATGCTGTATCCGCTGACAATCGGCGGTGTCTGTATCCTGGCCTCGGTGGCCGGCACGTTCTTCGTCAAGCTCGGCGCCAACCAGAATATCATGGGCGCTCTCTACAAGGGGTTCGTGGCATCGGCGGTCCTGTCGGCGGTCCTGATCTTCGGCGTTA
>CAXMQC010000135.1:0-3130 GCA_964195285.1 Akkermansiaceae bacterium | reverse complement strand
CAGGCCCAGTTTGGTATGCTTCAGGAAAAAGTGCAGCAACGCCATCAGCGTCACAGAGACGACCAGGATCCATAAATAGGATTTGGGTAGCGCGATGCCGCCGATCTGGAGCGGCATGCCGAACTGCACGTTCAGGGTGTGGCCTTCCGCGCCCCATATCAGGAACGCGATGTTCTGCAAAATAATCGCCATGCCGAAACCGCAAATGATCATGCCCATGCCGGCGACGGTGTAGCCGCCACCCTGGGAGGTCAGCCGACGGTAGAAGACCCGTTCGATGACGGCGCCCATTATCCCGGTCAGGATCATCGCCAGAAACAGCGTGATCGGATAGGAGACGCCCAGACCGTCGTAAAGGACCAGGCCGAAAAACGCGCCGAACATGAAAATTTCGCCATGTGCGAAATGGACGATGTCGAGACCCGAATAGATCAGCGATATTCCAAGGGCCACGAGGCCGTAAACCAGCCCAATCGATAGGCCGATGACGAGCACATCCGGCAGAAACGCCAGGATCAGGCCGATGTCCATATCGAGGAATTCCATGATCCCCGCCCTTAGTGTGCGCTCGGCGCATCGGTCTCGGCGACGGTGCCGCCGAGATAGGCAAGTCGGACCTTGTCATCATCGATCATCTCGGCCGCGTCGCCTTCGATGTGAATCTTTCCGTCATGAATGACATAGCCGTAACTGGCCAGCAGCAGCGCCATGCGCACATTCTGCTCGACCACCAGAATGGTCATGCCAAGTTCGGCAGTGATACGGTTGATCTGCTTGAAAATGTCGAGCACCACCTTCGGCGCCAGTGCAGCCGAGGGCTCATCGAGCATGATCATTTTCGGCGCCGCCATCAGCCCGCGCCCGACCACCAGCATCTGGACCTGCCCGCCCGAAAGCAGCCCGGATATTTGCTTGCGCCGCTCCTTCAATATCGGAAAGAACGTGTAGACCCGCTCCAGGTCCGCCGCGACCGCCGCTTTGTCGGATCGTGAAAAGGCCCCAAGCATGAGATTTTCCTCAACCGTCATGCCGGGATAGGAATCCTTGCCCTGGGTCACCTGGACGAGACCGGCGCGAACGATTTCATGCGGCTTCTTATTCTGGATCGGTTGGCCGTCCAACAGGATTTCCCCGGCCCACACCGGAATGAGCCCCGAAATCGCCTTGAGGAGTGTCGATTTGCCGGTGCCGTTGCCGCCGAGCAGCGCTACGATCGCCCCATCGGCAACGCTCATATCGATCCCGCGCAGGATCTTGAGTTTTCCGTATCCCGACTCTACACCCTTGAGTTCGAGCAATTGACGCCTCCTGGGCGCCGATTAATGGCGCCGCATTTATCTGATGCGAAGTTTCGGCGCTGTGGTTCAAACGAGTCAATACGAGCGGCTATGCCAACCGGGTAATTACCGGCGACAAACGGCGATTTTGTGCCTCAAACCACTTTTTAGGCATCAAATTGTATGACTGAGGCGCAGAAAGCCGATCGGATTACATCTAAATTCGCATCAAAACCTGCCGCAAGGTTTGCATCCAGGCATTTTGATTTGCTCAGAACGCACGGCCATAACGATCCAGAATCGTCTGGATAACGACGTCGGCATCGCGCATCCACCAATCCCTTTGAGAAAATATCTCGACCTCGATCGGGCCGCGATATCCTGCCGCCTCGACCCAATTGCGGATCAGCGGGAGATCGATTAGGCCGTCGCCGGGCATGCCGCGGTCGAACCTGAGATCGGTCGTATCGGCCAGCCAATCGCTGACATGAAAGGCTTTGATCCGGTTACCGGCCCTGGCGATTTCCTGTTGCAGACCCGGTTCCCACCAAACCGCATAGGTATCGAGCGCGATCCCCATCACGTCGCCGGCATCGAGTTGGTCGAGCCAGCCATTGGCCTCGTGCATCGTCGAGATCACCGACCGGTTGCCGCACACCATCGGATGCAGGGGTTCGAGCACTAGTCGGATCCCGGCGGCGCGCGCATCGGGAATGAGAATAGCCAGCCCCTCCAGCGCCCGGTCCCGGGCGAACCGCAAATCCGTTTCCCCCTCAACCAGCCCGCCGGTTATCGTGATCAATGATCCGGCCCCGATCGCCGCCGCCTGATCGATCCAGCGACGGTTGTCGCCAAGCGCGTTGTGAAACGCGGCCGGATCACGATGGGTCAAGAGACCGCCAGGGCAAAGCGCAACGACCTCAACATTGTGGTCACGCAGGACCGACGCCGCGTCGGTGATACCGGTCGTATCAAGTTTGTCACGCCACACCGCGGTTTTGGTGATGCCGTTACGGGCCAGACATTCCACCGACTGGCGGAAGTCGCACTGCTCCATCAGCGTGACCTGATGCACGCAAAGCCGTGCGAGATCGGCGGTGGTATTCAATAGGTCGCCCTGCCGCCGGTGACGTCGAAGACCTGACCGGTCGTGAATGAACAGAGCGGACTGGCGGCCCAGGCCGCCATATCGGCGATTTCCCGGGCCGTGCAAAACCGCCCCATCGGAATGCGTGCCTTTTTTTCCGTAATATACTCGGCGGACATATGGTCAAGCAGGGTGGTCTCGGTGATGGCCGGCGCTACGCAATTGACGGTGATGTCCGATGGCAACAGTTCGCGCGCCAAACCCTTGGCAAAGCCGATAACGCCGGCCTTGGCGGCGCCATAGGCGCAGGCCCCCGGATTGCCCTCCTTGCCGGCGACCGATGCAATGATCACGATCCGCCCGGACCCGCGTTCGCGCATATGGGCGATGACCTGCCGGGTGCACAAAAAGACGCCCGTGAGATCGACATCAATGACTTGGCGCCACTCATCGAGTGAATAATCCCAAGCCGGTTTTGTCGGGCCATTTACGCCGGCATTGGCGATCAGGGTGGTTACCGAACCCAGCGCCGCCAGACTGCCGGCAAACCCTTCGGCGACCGATTCCTCATCGCTCACATCCACTTCGGCGAAATGACTAAAGGCCGGATCGGCGGCATCGGATCCGCGCTCGATATCCCAACCGGAAACCTTGGCGCCGAGTTCAGCAAACCGGTGGGAAATTTCGAGCCCAATCCCCTTCGCCGCGCCCGTCACCACAATATTGTTGCCTTCTAGCTCAAAGCTCATAAAACTGGCCTCATGTC
>CAXMQC010000134.1:0-2871 GCA_964195285.1 Akkermansiaceae bacterium | reverse complement strand
AATCTACTCAGGATCTCGCCGGCCGCCTGGGTCAGCCGCTCGATTAGGGCGGTTCAAGTTTTAACGGCTCCGGCCCTCTCCCCCACCCGGCCACCCAACGACATTGTACGCTGTGGGTGGCCGGGTGGGGGTGTGGGCCGGTGCCGACTATACGGAAAACACAACAGCGGACGGGGGCGGCTGTCTTGGTTATTATGCCGTTGTCATGAGCGGCCGCGATATCGATTGGGCGAAACAGGACTGGGACGATCTGGTTCCCAGGCTGTTGCTGCTTGCCGTCTCCAGGCTTTACCGCATGACCTGGCGCGGGCGGCGCAGCGAGGCCCCGCCGGGCGCGGCCGAGGCCGAGGATTACGTCAACGACGCCATATCCAAGACCATCGGTGGCGTGCGGATCTGGAACCCGGACAACTGCACCCTGTTCCAACATCTCGCCGGGGTCATCGTCAGCGATGTCAGCCACGCCGCCACCTCGGTGGAAAACCGGACCACCCTGGCGCCGCCCGACAACCCGGCCGGCGATCGCTGGCCGCCCGACCCGGCCGACGACGCGCCGGACCAGGAACGGGCCGCCGCGTGGAAATCCGAGCAGCGCCGGCTGCTGGAACATCTGGACGGGGTCGACCCCGAACTCGCCGTCATGGCCGGGCTGATGCTGGTCCACGATTTGCAAGAATCGGAAGCGCTGGCAAAGGCCATGAACGTGTCCCCGTCCGAGATCGCCAACCGGCGCAAACGCCTGAAGCGCGCCGTCGCCACTTATATGGCGGAGGAAGCGGCATGATCACGCATCCCACCCCGGCCGAGCGGCTGCTGTCGATGTTGGAAGAGGATGGCGCCCTCGAGACCCTGCCGGCCGGCGAAGTGCAAGACGGGCTGGCGGCGCTGGGCGTCGATCCTGCGCGCGCGCTCGCCTTCGCCAAATCGTTGGCCGGTGGCGGCGATTCGCCGGGCGGCCAGTTGATGGGCGCGCTGGTCACCGGCGAGGCGAAAGACGAGGAGATAGCGCGGATCGAATCCGCCGATATCGACGAGGTGCGAGCGGCGGTGCACCAGGGCACGGCCGCCGCTATCGCCGCCGAAGCCCGCCGCAAGGCCGGCGCCGACGACAAAATTGTCGGTCTGGATGCGCGGCGCCGCAAGCGCAGCCGGCTGATCGTCTGGGGCGGGCCGCTGGCCGGTATCGCGGCCAGCCTGCTCGTCGTCACCGTCTTCCTGGGCGACAGGTTTCTGTTCCAGGCGCACAAGGACATTGCGGAACTTGAAGCCAAACACGTAGCGGCGCCCGAACCTGGACTACCGAGCCTGGCCCTGGAGGGATATCCTGCGCTTGACCTGGACCCACCGCTTGCCGATGAAATGCGGGTGCCGGGCGCGCCGTCGGTGCTCGAACCGGAAAAAAGTGCTAAGGAAAAGACCTTCGCGGACACTAGCTCGACAACAGGGGGCGAAGAAAAGCTCGCCCTCAACGAGCCGTCGGCGACGCCACCGCCGGTGGCCGAGCAAAAGAGCATCGCCCCCGCCGATTCGGGTGCAAGGCTGAGTAAACAGGAACAGTTCGCGGCAGCCCCGCCGCCGGCTGCGGCGGTCCCGGCGCGCAAACCGGCACCGGAGGATAACAAGCTGACATCGGCTCCCGCCGCGCCCGTGGAAGCCCTGGGCGAGTCGGCCGGCGGCGGCCTTGCCGGGGCAGTGATGGAAGCCGAGGCCGATAGCGCGGCCTTGCCGCCGGACACCAGGGACACTGCCGCGGGCCTGGGCCGCGATGTTGTGATTTCGGAAATCGCGGCGGTTCTGGTGCTGGACCCGTCGCAAGCGTCGCTGCAGGTCCAGTCGCAGATTCTGCCGCCGGGCGAATTGGCGGGCCGCGTCGACGAGGCCCAGCGCCTCGCCGGCGACCGGCCGGTGATCGCACTCTATACGATCGCGTCCGGCGAGGCGCGGCGCGATTTTGCCCAGGTTCCGCTGCAGACCGGTCTCAGCCAGCAACTGGCCGCACCGTCGCCGCTGGTCGGTCTGCTGGGCGTCGAGGCAACCGAGTATGATTTTATCGCCCTGCCGGCGGAGTAAGCCGGGAATTCAGGCGAGAATGTGATCGCCGTCATCTGCGTATCGCGCGCAAACCACTGAAAAACAAAAACTATTCAGCGGCCAACAATCTCCATATCCCGCCCTTAAATCGTCACCTTGCCGTCGGACTCGCCCGGATTGCGTCCGGAAAATCGTCACTGTGCCGGGTTATCGTCGCCATCATAAGCAGTGTTTCCGACAAGATTTTCATTGGAAGGGCCGTGCCGGTCCGTTGGGGGTTATCATGACTGTTCGCAATTTCATTCCCGTGACCGCCATCGCCCTGGCCACGATTCTCGCATCCTGCGAGTCTGACCTGACTGAGATGACCGATTCTACGGCCACGAGTACAGCCGCAACGACTGTGGCCGCGCCTCCGCCGCCGGCACCCGCATGTTGCGGTCACGCCGGCGTTTACTGGGAAGAGGGTCGCGAGGCCTATCCCATATTTAAGGACAATCCGGTCAAACAGGTCGCGGTCGAGCCCGTCTCGACCTTTTCGATCGATGTGGATACCGCGTCCTATTCACGGATGCGCCGCTTCCTGAACGACGGCCGGCTGCCGCCCGCAGAGTCGGTGCGCACCGAGGAGCTGGTCAATTATTTCCGTTACGATTACGCGATCCCCAACAATCGCGAAACGCCCTTCAAGTCCGACATCGCCCTGTTCGACGCGCCGTGGGACAGGGGCGCGCAAATCCTGCGCATCGGCCTGAAGGGTTTCGACATTCCCGAAGGCCAGCGACGGCCCGCGAACCTGGTGTTCCTGGTCGACACGTCGGGTTCGATGAACAGCCCCGA
>CAXMQC010000133.1:0-2142 GCA_964195285.1 Akkermansiaceae bacterium | reverse complement strand
CAATTACGAGGTCGAGGACGGCCCGAACGACGAAGGCGAGATGTTCATGCGCGCCGCGCTTCCGTCCGACCGTTTCGTGCCGCCGTTCCCCAACGCGAATGCGGCGCGGGCCAGCAACAACGGCGCCTTCCCGCCCGATCTTTCGCTGATGATCAAGGCCCGAAAGAACGGTGCGGATTATATGTACGCCATCATGTCCGGCTATGTCGACGAAGCGCCCGAGGGCGTCGAACTTGCCGAGGGCATGGCCTACAACAATTTCTTCACCGGCAACCAGATCGCCATGCCGCAGCCTCTCTATGGCGACGACGTCGAATATGCCGACGGCACCGAGGCGACCCTGGAACAGGAAGCCAAGGACATCACCGCCTTCCTGGCCTGGGCCGCCGAACCAGAGCTGGAGCAGCGCAAATCCATGGGAATCAGGGTGCTGATATTCCTGGGCGTGCTATTTGTCCTGGTCGTTGCAGTCAAAAAAGAAGTTTGGCGCGGCGTCAGCCATTAAATTTTTCCGACAAGCGAAAAAACGAAAAGCCGCGGGAGTAATTCTGCGGCCTTTCTTTATGTTTTATTACTTGTTGATTTAAAAACCGTATCGAACGATACTCCCGCTGTTTGGTTATCCTGGGCTGGACTGGGGAGATAAGGATGAACGAACCCGGCACGCCGTCGGTCATCGGGGTTATCGGCGGCAGCGGCATATACGATATGGACGGATTGGAAAACGTCGAGTGGCGCCAAGTCGCCAGTTCGTACGGTGATCCGTCGGATGCGTTGATGTTTGCCGAGTTCCAGGGCCAGCAGATGGTATTCCTGCCGCGTCACGGGCGCGGGCACCCCATTCCACCGACCGAAATCAACTTCCGCGCCAATATCGACGCGCTGAAACGTAGCGGTGTAACCGAGATCTTGTCGCTGTCGGCGGTCGGTTCGCTGCGTGACGCGCTGTCGCCCGGGACTTTCGTGATCGTCGACCAGTTCATCGACCGCAGTTTTGCACGTGTGAAGTCGTTCTTCGAGACCGGCATGGTCGGCCATGTGTCGATGGCTGATCCGGTTTGCAGCCGCCTTGCCAGCCATCTCGAGGCGGCGGCGGCGGCGGCCGGTATCGCGGCGGTTCGGGGCGGCACCTACCTGGTAATGGAGGGGCCGCAGTTCTCGTCGCTCGCTGAATCGGAACTGTATCGAAGTTGGGGCTGCGATGTCATCGGCATGACCAACATGCCGGAGGCCAAGCTCGCCCGCGAGGCTGAAATCTGTTACGCGAGCGTCGCCATGGTGACCGATTACGATTGTTGGCACCCGCATCATGACGACGTAACCGTCGATGCGGTTATCAAGATTCTAATGAAAAATGCCGAAAAAGGCCGCGCGCTGGTGCGCCATGCCGCCCCCCTGCTGGCCGGTCGTGCGGAAAGTTGTGGCGCCGGATGCCACCGGGCGCTAGACGCCGCCCTGATCACCGCGCCCGAGGCGCGGGACCCGGCGGTCCTCGCAAAACTGGATGCAATCGCCGGAAGGGTTCTGAATGGTTGAGCTGGTGCATAGCACGGCCATGATGGAAGCAGCCATTACCGGGGTAGACCACTCCATCGTCGGCGTGGCCGATCTCGAGGCGGCGCGCGCCTACTACGAGGCGCTGGGTTTCACCATAACGCCGCGCGGCAGGCATATCGGCTGGTCCCCCGCCAATTACTGCATCATGTTCGAGCGGGATTATGTCGAGCTGCTGGGTATTATCGAGCCGGGTGGTGACAATGCCGGCCTCGACGAAATCCTGGCCGAGCAGGGCGAGGGTTTGCTGAAACTGGCGTTGCGCAGCAAGGATGCGGCCCGGACTCATGAATTCTTCGAAAACCAATCGCTGATAACCGAGCCGGTCAAGGAACTGGCGCGCGAACTGGAGGCGCCGGAAGGCACGGTACTCCCCGAATTCAGGTTGATCCAGCCGAAACCGGCGGCCACCCCGGGCCTCGCCAGCTTCGCTTGCCAGCATCTGACGCCCAGGATGGTTTGGCGCCCGCAATGGTACCACCACCGCAACACGGCGACCGGGGTGCGGTCATACGCGATCCTGGCCGACGATCCGTCGGCGCTGGCCGAGGGTTGGGTGCGGATTTTCGGGGCTGACGCGGTCAACCG
>CAXMQC010000132.1:0-6266 GCA_964195285.1 Akkermansiaceae bacterium | reverse complement strand
AGTCGAGTAGCGGCAGTCCAGGTTGGCCGGTCGGGCAATCCGTGCCGCCGCCTTGGACCGTTTCGGTCACCGAATAAATAACGGCGGCTCCGTGAGAAGCCGCCGTTTCCGTTTTCGTTGTCTGGGCTCTAGGCCGCCGCTGAACTGTCGCTCCGCCGGTAGGCGAGATTGCAATGATCCTCACAATAGGGCTTGTCGACGATAGCGGGCGCGCCACAGAAGTGAAAGCCTGGCTCGCGCGGGTGGCCGATCGGCCAATGGCACTGGCGGTCGCTGACCCGCGAAGGCCGCGTTGGCGCTTGCACGGCGGGGCGACGGGCCGGTTTCGGCGCTTTCGCGGTGATCTTATCCTTGCGAATGGGCGACGGCCGGCCCTTGAGGCCGAGACGATGCACCTTACCGATGACCGCGTTGCGGGTAATGTCGCCGATTATCGCCGCGATTTGGCTTGCGGTGCGCCCCTCGGTCCACAGCGCCTTCAGTCTGGCAACCCGCTCTTCAGTCCATTCCATAATGTCCTCTCCAGATTTGTGTGTCCTGCATCGCGGGACGGGAAAAATGTCCGGCTCGCAGCCTTCCCACTACATATATATAGTGGCATCGGCTTCTTGTCACACAATATCCTGTAAATAACGGAGGTTCAAGGGCGGAATCGGGGTAATATCATGACAATTGGATCCCGGCGGTCTTTCAAGCGCGAATATTTGCCCACCAACTGGCTCTATGAATAGGTAAATCGGGAAAGCGGGGGGGGCAGGCGATGGCGCGAAATAAGCCCTCACCCCAGCCTGATTTGTTTCTCCAGCACGGTCAGGGCCTCGTCCATCGTACGACCGCTCTTCAACTGCTGGCGACCGCTGAAAACCACGTAATCACAGCGCTTGCCTGCGGTTCGTTTGGCGACCGCAAACAGTGGCTGGTCGAAGCTGTGACGAAAAATCGAAAAGATGCACAGCGGACCCTGCTGGTCTATCGCATAATCCTTCCATTCGCCGGTGGCGACGCGACGGCTGTATAGATCGAGAAGTTGGCGCAGTTCCTGGCGGTTGAAGAATACGCGTTGACGGCTCTTCTTCTTGCGGTAATCGGAGAGCCGGAACATCTCGGTCATGCCAAGGTCCTCCGGCCGAAATGCGATTCGGCTATGGTCTCCGCGTCGGTCTGCGTCACTTGCGCATTCTCCCCAAAAAGCCTGAATGGGCAGGCATGCTGCCGCATATTATTGTGACTCAAGCCGCGTTTCGACGCAAGCCTTCCGGTAGGCCATGTTTGGCGGTTGCGGTTGGGCCGTGATCCCTGCACAATCAGGCCTGTTGATCGATTTTCGCCGGAACAGCCGAAGAGTATTGCAATGTCCAATCAAGCACCCGTCTGCGATTTCGGTTGGCCCGCCCCGGATTTCGAATTGTCCGACAGTGATGGCCTGCAATACCGGCTTGGCGACATCAGGGGGCCGAACGGTACGCTGGTGATGTTCATCTGCAACCATTGCCCCTATGTAAAGGCGGTGGTGGCCCGCATCGCGCGCGATTGCGACGAAATTGCACGGCATGGCGTTTCGTCGATCGCGGTCATGCCGAATGATATCGCCAGCTATCCGGCCGATGCGCCGGACAAGATGAAACTGTTCGCCGAGCAGCACGGCTGCGCCTTCCCTTATGTCTATGACGAGACCCAGCAGGTCGCGCAGGCCTATGGCACTGTCTGTACGCCGGATTTTTTCGGTTTTAACGCCGACTTGAAACTGCAATATCGCGGCCGGCTGGACGAATCGCGAAGAGACACGGCGCCGCCCGATGCCCGCCGCGAACTGTTCGAGGCCATGGTGCAGATCGCCCGTACCGGCGAAGGCCCGCACGATCAAATTCCCAGCATCGGCTGTTCCATCAAATGGAAAGAGGCGGTGTGACGGCTAAGGAGTGGGCAGAATAGTTGAACCACGGAGACACGGGGACACAGAGAAGCCGCGGATTCTCTCGGCGACGGCCTGCCGCTCGCGAGGCCGGATAAAGGGGAAGATGGGGATAAGGGAGATAGGGGGATGAAGAGAACCGCGGCCCTAGGCCGCAATAACCTTATCCCAGTACCTCCCATATCCCCATATCTCGCTTCCTTGTGACTGCGAAAGCGGCAGAGTTGCCGGCGGCGCAACCTGGGTCATCGCTCTCCGTGTTTCTGTGTCTCTGTAGTCAATCCTTTTTCTCCTTTGCCACGGGGGGCTTGCGCGGGTATGTTAGCCGCCGTTTCCGGCATGGGAGAGTGCGTTGAGCGATATCATTCGCGAGGTCGACGAGGAACTTCGTCGCGAGAATTGGGAAATTCTCTGGAAGAAATACGGCAAGCTCGCAATTGCCGCCGCCATGGCCCTGGTATTGGGGACGGCCGGTGTGGTGGGCTGGCGTGAGTATGACCGCAGTCAGCGCGAGGGTGCCGGCGACAGTTTCGGCGTGTTGATCGCCGATGTCGAAAGCACCGAGGAACCTGCCCGGGCCGCCGATATACTGGCCGCCTACATCCCTGGCGCGCCGGACGGCTACGCCACGCTGGCCCGATTGCGCGAGGCCAAATTGCGGGCCGATGCCGGCGAGGTCGAGTTGGCGATCATGTTGTATGATGGGCTGGCCGGCGACAATTCCGTTGAGCCCCTGTTCCGCGACCTGGCGGCGCTCTATTCCGTGCGCATGCAGGTGGACGGTGGCGACCCGGTTGTGTTGGACAAGCGGTTGTCGCCTCTGGCCGCCGACGGTAGTCCCTGGCGCTACACAGCGCGCGAACTGCAGGCGGTCCTTGCCTTGAATGGCGGTGACAGCGGCGCCGCGCGGGAGATTTTCACGCGGCTGGCCGACGACATGGAAGCGCCGGACAGTTTGCGCACGCGCGCGGCGGAAATGCTGCGCGCCATGGGTCCTTCCTGACGGGAACGCCACGAATATGCCCCTCCTTCGCCAAATCGGATTGGTGGCGGGCCTGACGGCCTCGTCATTGGTTTTTTCCGGTTGTGCCTGGTTCGGCGAGGACGAGGCGCCGCCCCTGCCCGGCGAGCGTATTTCCGTGCTGGTCTATGACGACGGTCTTCAACCCGATCCACAGCTGGCCGGTCAACCGGTAGCGCTCGGCAGGGCGATCAGCAATAGCGCCTGGTCGCAGGCCGGTGGCGGACCCTTGCACGCTGTCGGCCATGCAGCCGGCCCGTCGATTATCGACCGTGCCGCATGGAATGCCAATATCGGCGCGAGCGCGGCCAGCAACCGGCCGCTGCTAAGCGGGCCGGTCATCGTCGACGGCCGGATATTCACCATGGATTCCAAATTCGGCGTTTCCGCTTTTGAAGCGGACAAGGGCAAGCGCCTTTGGCGAATCGATCTCGATCCGGTAAAGCGCGACTCCGAGGCCTTCGGCGGCGGCTTGGCCTTCGCTCGTGGAAATCTCTATGTCAGCACCGGTTTCGGCCAGCTGGCAGCCCTGAACGCAGAGGACGGCGCGGTGCTCTGGCAGCATGACCTGCCGGGCCCCGTACGGGCCGCGCCCCTGGTCATGGACGGCATGGTATTCGCCGTAACCGTCGATAATCAGCTCTTTGCCGTCGATGCTGACAGCGGCGAGCGCCGCTGGCGCCATGCCGGTTTCGCCGAGACCGCGATGCTGCTGGGCGCGGCGGCGCCGGCGGGAATCGATGGCGCCGTGATCGTGCCCTATTCCTCGGGTGAGGTTTTCGCCCTGCGCAGCTCCGACGGCAGCCCGATCTGGTCGGACAATCTGGCCGCCGTGCGCCGGGTCGACGCGGCTTCGGCGCTGGCCGACATTCGCGCCCTGCCGGTCACCGACGGCGCCCTGGTCTAGGCGATCAGCCATTCCGGGCGGACCGTCGCCATCGATATGCGCACCGGCGCGCGGGCCTGGGAACGCAATGTCGGCGGCGTGCAGACGCCCTGGATCGCCGGTGACTGGCTGTTCATGATCAGCAACGAGTCCCAGGTCATCGCGCTCAGCCGCCGTGAAGGCCGGGTGCGCTGGATTGCCCAGCTGGACCAGTTCGAGGATCCCGAGGACAAGGAGGATCCGATCCACTGGTACGGTCCGGCGGTCGTCGGCGGGACCGTCCTGGTCTTCGGCAGTCACGGCGAGGGCGTCGCCCTGGACCCGACCGACGGGTTGGTGACGGAAACCTTTAAGTCGCCCGGCGACATCATGGCCATTGCGGTTGCCGGCGGGACGCTCTATCTCCAGACCGAAGACGCGGACCTCTACGCCTACCGCTAAATTGTTATCTGCTTGTGCGTCCGGTTCCGGCCTGGTCCCTGGCCACCCACGGCGTACCATGTCGTTGGGTGACCGGGGGCGAGGTCGGCGCCGGACTAACGGAAATTAATCAATGACCTTCAGCGTAGCCATCATCGGCCGGCCCAATGTGGGCAAATCCACCCTGTTCAATCGGCTGGTGGGCAAGCGGTTGGCCCTGGTCGATGATACGCCGGGCGTGACCCGTGACTGGCGCGAGGGCGAGGGCCGGATCGCGTCCTTGCGTTTTCGCGTGCTCGACACCGCCGGGCTGGAGGATGCGCCCGAAGGCTCGCTCGCCGGGCGCATGCGCCGCCAGACCGAACAGGCATTGCGGGCCGCCGACGTGACCCTGTTCCTGATCGACGCGCGCGCCGGCGTCACCCCGCTGGACGATTATTTCGCCGATCTGCTGCGCAAGGAATCAACGCCCGTCGTCCTGGTCGCCAACAAATGCGAGGGCCGCGCCGGCGAGCCCGGACTGCTGGAGGCCTTCGCGCTCGGCCTCGGCGACCCGGTTCCGGTATCGGCCGAACATGGCGAGGGCATGGGCGACCTGTTCGAGGCGCTGCTGCCCTATGCCGAAGAGGCCGAGATGCGCAAGACCGGCGCGGCCCGGCGGGATGATGCGGCAGGCAGCGAAGATACGGCGGGTGACGAGGAAGAAGACCGGGGTCCGCTGCAGCTCGCCATCGTCGGCCGGCCGAATGTCGGGAAATCCACCCTGATCAATCGCCTGCTGGGCGAGGAACGGCTGTTGACCGGGACCGAGGCCGCCAGCACCACCGATTCGATCGCCGTCGATTGGCAGTTCAAGTGCCGGCCGTTGAAATTGGTCGATACCGCCGGCCTGCGGCGCCGCGCGCGGGTCAGCGAAAAGCTCGAAAAGCTCTCGGGCAGCGACGCCATGCGGGCCATTCGTTTCGCCCAGGTCGTGGTGCTTTTGCTGGACGCCGAACAGATGCTGGAAAAGCAGGATCTGACCATCGCCCGCCAGGTCGTGGACGAAGGCCGCGCCTTGGTGATCGCCGCCAACAAATGGGATCTGGTCAAAAATCGCAAGGCAGTACTGAAGGCACTTCACGAAAAACTCGAGATCACGCTGCCTCAGGTGCGCGGCATTCCGGTCGTCACCATCAGCGCGCTGGAAGGGCGCCATCTCGATCGCCTGCTTGCCACCGTGTTCGACATTTACGATATCTGGCGCTCGCGCATCTCCACCGCGAAACTGAACGCCTGGCTGATCGCCATGACCGAGGCGCATCCGCCGCCGATGGCCTCGGGGCGGCGCGTCAAGCTGCGCTATGCCACCCAGGTCAAGACCCGGCCCCCGACCTTCGCCATCTGGTGCTCGCGCGGCGACGCCCTGCCGGACTCCTACAGCCGCTACCTGGTCAACGGCCTGCGCGAGGATTTCGACCTCGAGGGCGTGCCGCTGCGCATAAACCTGCGCAAGGGCAAGAACCCCTACGAAGGCCGCGCCAGGAAACGGCGGTAGGCGGCGCGCTCTTCGCCGGCCCGCCGTGGATCACGAAGCGGTGAGCCGCCGGAAGAAAAATCCGGCGCGGCTGTAGGCATTCCATAGACCCACAGAACAGGGAGTACGACGATGCCTGCAAGACGCAATTTTCTGCGCGCCATCGCCCTCGGCCTTCCGTTGAGCCTGTTGCTGGCCGGTTGCTATCACAATTGGGAAGTCAGCAGTTCCAAGCAACAGCAGTCGAGTGATGGCGGCGAAAGTGGCGGCGGCGGCGGTAGTGGCGGCGGCGGCGGAAACGTCGGAGGCGGCGGCAGCGGCGGCTACTGACGGGTCGGTCACGGCTGGTCGCCGTTGAACCATTGCCGGTAGGCCGGGCGTTCGCCAAGGCGTTCGTAGTAGGCCGCGACGGCAGGGCAGGGTGGCTTGTCGGCCGGCATCTGCATCCAGCGGTTCACGCCGGCGCCCACCAGGAAATCGGCGCAGGTGAAGTCCGGGCCCGCCACATAGC
>CAXMQC010000131.1:0-10361 GCA_964195285.1 Akkermansiaceae bacterium | reverse complement strand
CCCAGCTCCAGGAGACGTTCCTTGCCCGGAAGCCGGTAGTTCGGCGGCAAGCGATCGAAATACCGTTCCTGGTCAGTCAGAATGAAGAGGATGTTCGGCGCAGATTTGCCGTTACTCGATTTCGCGGCGCCGCTCGCCGACGTTTCTTGCGCAACGGCCGACGACCACAGGAAATTCATTTGCGCCATCGTCAGGCCGGTCGCTGCTAGGAAATCTCTACGTGACGGCGTCCAAGGCCGATCTGTGCTCTTGCGGGACATCAAAGATCCTTTCTGCTGTAACTGCGTGGCGATCGAATTTTCTATGTTTAGAATTTTTCCGACGAGGATGAGACTATACGTAACCGAGCGCTAATGGCTACAAGCGAACCTGACCGACCTTGTTGAACAGGTCCGCTTTCGTGCGTATAGCGGACGTATCTGGAGGTCCGCCGGTGGTCAGCATTTGACCCAGAGCGGACATGGACCAGTACTTACCGTTACGTCCGCAATCGGCCGTGCTCCGGCCGGTATTTCATTCTAAATTGGGTGAAACTTTTTGTTTGCGGCTATGGCTGATCAAAACCATAATACATGCCATGGCTCGCTGCCTTCGAGAGGTCTGATCATGAACCCTGACATACCCCGCGCCATTACGCCCGACGAGATTGCGACCTATCATCGCGACGGCGTTGTCCTGTTGCCGGGGATGTTTGATGGGGATTGGATTGACCTGCTGAACCAGGGGTTGGCTGCAAATTGTGACGATCCCACGGACCGCTCACGGGTATGGGACCGGGATGCCGAGGGGCGCACCATGTTTTATGACAGCCAGGCGTGGCGGCGTATCGAGGAATACCGCCAGTTCATTTTTGGCTCCCCCGCCGCCGCAATCGCCAGTCGATTGATGGGCTCGGCACGCATCAACTTCTATTTCGATGCAGTATTCGTGCGATCTCCCGGTAGCCAGTTCGCCACGCCGTGGCATCAGGACGAACCCTATTGGTCGGTGGAGGGATATGACACCTGCTCCATCTGGATGCCGCTGGTGCCGGTCAAACGAGAAAACGCGCTGGCCTTTGTACCGGGTTCGCACCGCCTTGACTCTGTGTATGGCCAGTACAATTTCGGTGATCTGAACCCGGACGGCCAAACCGGCATCGATCGGGTGGATTTCTCCAATGGTGTTGCGTTGGCGTTTCCCGACATCAATGCAGACCCGGAGGGTTTCGGTGTCGTGAGTTGGAATATGCAACCGGGTGACTGCGTCGCCTTTAACAGCCGTATCATGCATGGCGGGTCGGGCAAGCTGGACGAAAATCGCGATTTGCGGGTCTTCACCACCAAGTGGCTGGGCGACGATGTGCGCATCAAGTTCCGCGATTGCGGGATGGACCCGGATCACAGCGCCATCATGACCGAACATGGCCTCAAGCCCGGCGACCATCCGGGCACGGAGCTCTACCCGCAGGTTTGGCCGCGGACCTAGTCCTGTTCGCGGGCCGGCGCCTTGCAGGCGTGCCGTATTGGCAGATAGCCACCGCGTATTACTCAGATGCCCGTCGCTGGACGCCCGATATAGGAGCGGTGTTTCATTGTCGGGATTGAGTTTGGCGGCGCGTTCGAATATCTCGGCGGCGGCCATGAGCCGGCTGTAACCGACAACGTCGGCGGCGAGGATCGTGGTCAGGCGACGCTCCAAGATCAGTCCTCCTTGCTACGGAGATTAGCCAAATCTGGCGGCAGAATCCATGCCGGCCCGAATCTTACTTGAAATGTCTCCTCAAGGTTAAACCCGGCCTCGGTCATTGCCCCGAAACAATGGCAGGTTTCGTGTATTGGGCGGACAAAAGAAGTCGCGTGGTCCATTCGCCATGTTCGAGTTCACGCCGAGACACCGGCCCGGCGCCGGCCCCCCTATGCGTCGGCGCGGGACTTTGCCTATACTGGTCGGCAAATGACCGGAGAAAGCACGATATCGAACAAGGGGGACGCCCCAAACATCCCGGCGAATGGCGACGATCCTTGGCGGGGTCTCGATGCCGAATTGGAGGCCTGGCGGCGCGCCGGGTTGATCGCGGAATTCTGGTGGCGCGACGATGACGCAACGCGGCCCGGGCCGCTGCTGGATCGCCTGCTCGAGGCTGCCGGACCGCGGCCGATCGCGTTGGCGGTTATCCCGGCGACGGCCCGGGAATCACTGGCCGGCCGGTTGGCGGACCATATCCGGCAAGGCGGCAAGGCCCTGGTGCTGCAACACGGATACGCCCATCTCAATCACGCCCCGCCGACCGCCGAAAAGGCGGAGTTCGGCGACCATCGGCCGCTGGAGATTATGCTGGAAGAGCTGGTCCAGGGTCGGCGGCGGCTGGAATCCCTGTTCGGCGAGGTCTTCGAACCGATCCTGACGCCGCCGTGGAATCGCGTCGGCGACGAGGTTGTCCGGTCGTTGGGACCGTCGGGGCTGCAGGGGCTGTCGCGCTTTGGCCCACGCGGGCCCGATGCCGGCGACAGTGTCGTCAATACCCATGTCGATATCGTCGACTGGCGCGGCGATCGCGGATTCGTGGGCGAATACCAAGCCCTGGGGGCGGCAACCAGGCATCTGGCGATCAAGCGGACGGGTGTCGCCGACCGCGCCGAGCCGACCGGCCTGTTGACCCATCACCGCGACCATGACGAGGCCTGCTGGTCGTTCATCGCGGCGTTCGCGGCCGCCATCGACGCTCATTCAGCGGCGCGCTGGATCTCACCATGACCCGCTACCGCTATCCGCCGAAAGCCGTGATGGGCGACTATCTGCGCGCCGGCGGGGGCTTCGCGGTGACCGGCGTGCCGGCCCTTTTCATGCCGACCACCACGCCGGTGACGGTTATTCTCGGCGTACTGGCCGCATTGTTCGGCATTTTTGGCTTGCGTACTGCGCTGCGGCAGTTCACCGTCATAGAAATGTCGGATACGACGGTTAGCATCGTCGGCGCCGGCGGGAAAAGCATGGCGTGGCACGACGTACGGCAAGTGCGGCTGGATTATTTTTCAACCCGCCGCGACGGTCAGGCAGGCTGGATGCAGATGAAAATTTCAGGCCCCGGTGGTCATATCCGGATCGATTCCGCACTGGACGGGTTCGCGCGGCTGGCCGGCGAGGCCGCGGCCAACGCGGCGGCGCATGGTATAACCATGACCGAAACCACGCGGGGTAACTTTAAGGCGCTGGGTGTGGCGGCGCCGCCAGACGGTATGGAGGCGGGCAGGTGAAAGGGGATCTGCTGACGGTCACGGATCTGCACGTCGCCTTCGATCTGCCGGAAGGCATGATCGAGGCAGTGCGCGGCGTTACCTTTGCCGTCAGGCCGGGCGCGACGGTGGCGCTGGTCGGCGAGTCCGGATCCGGCAAAACCGTGGTTTCCCAGGCCATCATGGGGATTCTGCCCAAATCGGCCCGGATAACCCGCGGCAAGGTTCTGTTCGACGATCCCGAGAACGGCGACGGCGCGGTCGATATCGCCGCCCTGCATCCCAACAGCACCGCCATGCGCGATATCAGGGGCGGGCGCATTTCGATCATCTTCCAGGAACCGATGACCTCGCTGTCGCCGTTGCATACGGTCGGCAGCCAGATATCCGAGGCCCTGAACCTGCACCGCAAATGCTCGGCCCCGGAAGGCCGCGAGCTGGCCCGCGAAATGCTGCATATGGTGGGCTTCCCCGACCCGGCGCGGGCGCTCAAGACATATCCGTTCGAGCTTTCCGGCGGGCTGCGCCAGCGCGCGATGATCGCGATGGCCCTGATCTGCCACCCGGCGCTGTTGATCGCAGACGAGCCGACCACTGCGCTGGACGTGACGATCCAGGCCCAGATTCTGAAGCAGGTCGTCGACCTGCAGGCCGAGCTGGGGATGGCGGTGCTGATCATCACCCATGATTTGGGCATCGTCGCCAACGTCGCCGAAGAGGTCGTGGTGATGTATCACGGCGAGGTCATGGAATCGGGCGGGCTGGAGGATATTTTCCGCAACCCGCAGCATCCTTATCTGGAGGCGCTGCTGCGCGCCGTGCCGCGTTTCGGCATGGCGGCGGACGAACGGCTGATTCCGATCCGCGAAATAGCGCCGCCGAAGGACACCATGCTGAAGTCGGGCCGTGACATTGCGCGGGACGGCGCAACCATCCTGTCGGTCGAGCGGCTTTCGAAGACCTTTTCGATCCGCAAAGAGTCCTGGTTCGGCAGCGCTGAGACCGACCGCATCGTCGCGGTCAATGACGTCGGTTTCGAGATAAAGCGGGGCGAGTGCCTCGGCCTGGTCGGCGAAAGCGGCTGCGGCAAAACCACCGTCAGCAAGATCGTCATGCGCGCGCTGACCCCCGACAGCGGCAACATCACCTGGCATGGCGACGGCGCGCCGGTCGACGTGCTGGGGCTGGAGGGCGAGGCGCTGACCGCACTGCGCCGCAAGATACAGTTCATCTTCCAGGACCCGTTCGGGTCGCTGAATCCGCGCATGAGGGTCGAGGATCTGATCGGCGAACCATTGGTTATCCACGGCATCGGCAACGCCGCCGAGCGGTCCGAGTTGGTGTCGGAGCTATTGCGGCTGGTTGGCCTCGACATGCGGCATTCGAAGCGCTATCCGCACAGTTTCTCGGGCGGCCAGCGCCAGCGCATCGGTATCGCGCGCGCCCTGGCGCTGCAGCCCGAGCTGATCATCTGCGACGAGCCGGTCTCGGCGCTGGACGTATCGATCCAGGCGCAGATCCTGAATCTCTTGAAGGATCTGCAGCAGGCGCTGGGCCTGACTTATCTGTTCATCTCGCACAATCTCGCCGTGGTCGATTATATCGCCGACCGCATTGCCGTAATGTGCAGCGGACGGCTGGTCGAAGTCGCGCCGCGCGAAGTCCTGTTTCGAGACCCGGTTCACCCCTATACCCGGCGCCTGCTGGCCGCCGTGCCCGAGCCCAGCCTCGACCACAAACTCGATTTCGCCCAGCTGATGGAGGAGCGCGCCTCCGACCCCGCCGCCTGGCCCCACCCCTTCACCGACGATGGCGCGTCGGCGCCGGCGATGCGCGACCTCGGGGGCGGCCATTTCGTCCGGGTGATGGCGGACGCCCCGATAATGGAGACTGCATGATGCGACGTCTGTTGCTCTCACTGGTGCTGATCTTCAGCGCCCCCGTGGCGGGCAGCGCCGGCGATTATGGCGAATCTCCCACCCTTGCCGAGCGGGTCGCCGCGGGCAGTTTGCCGCCGGTGGCGGTACGACTGCCGGACAAGCCCTATGTGGTCGAGATGGATGGCGGCCGGGTGGCGGGGAAATATGGCGGCGAATTGAACATTTTGATGGCCCGGTCCAAGGATGTGCGCCAGCTGGTGGTTTACGGCTATGCACGGCTGGTGAAATACAACCGCAATTTCGAGCTCGTGCCGGACATCCTGGACTCCATCGATATCGAAGACGGACGGATTTTCACATTGCGGCTGCGCAAGGGCCATCGCTGGTCCGACGGCGCGCCCTTCACCACCGAGGATTTTCGCTACTGGTGGGAAAATGTCGCGAACAATGCAAAGCTGGCGCCTTCCGGCCCGCCGGTCGATATGCGGATCGGCGGCGAACTGCCGAATGTCGAAATCATCGACGAGACCACGATCCGATATAGCTGGCAGTCACCCAATCCGCGGTTCCTGCCCGCGCTCGCAAGGGCGGGACCGCTCTATATCTACCGGCCGGCGCATTACCTGAAGCAGTATCATGCCGCCTATGGCGACGAGGCGGCGTTGAACGCCGCCGCCGAGGCGAAGGGCCAGCACAGCTGGGCGGCCATGCACAACAAGCTGGATAATCAGTACAAGAACGACAATGTCGAGCTGCCCAGCCTGCAGCCCTGGATCAATACCACCCCGAAACCGGCGGAGCGGTTCGTGTTCCAGCGCAACCCGTATTTCCACCGGGTGGACGGGAAGGGCCGGCAACTGCCCTACATCGATCGGGTGGTCATGCAGGTCGCCAATTCGAAGATCATTCCGGCCAAGACCGGCACCGGCGAATCGGACCTGCAGGCCCGCTATTTGCGGTTCGACAACTACACCTTCCTGCGCGAGAACCAGGACCGCAACGGCTTTCGCACTCTGCTATGGCGGATTGGCAAGGGCTCGCACATGACGCTTTACCCGAACCTGAACGCCAAGGACGAAGCGTGGCGTACATTGTTCCGCGACGTACGCGTACGCCGGGCGCTATCGCTGGCCATCGACCGCGGCGAGATCAATCAGGTGATCTATTTCGGCCTGGCCCTGCAATCGCAGAATACGGTGTTGCCGCAGAGCCCGCTGTTCAAGCCGGAATACCAGACCGCCTGGACCTCGTTCGACGTGAAACAGGCCAACGCACTGCTGGACAAGGTCGGGCTGACCGAGCGTAACGGAGCGGGGCTGCGGCTGTTGCCCGATGGGCGGCCGATGGAACTTATCGTCGAGACCGCCGGCGAGAGCACCGAACAGACCGACGTCCTGGAGCTGGTACGCGACAGCTGGAAGAAAATCGGTATCAAGCTGCACAGCAAGCCGTCCCAGCGCGAAGTTGTACGCAACCGCATCTATTCCGGCGAAACCCTGATGTCGATATGGGGGGGGCTGGAAAACGGCCTGCCCAGCCCCGACTCGCTGCCCGACGGGTTGGCCCCGGTGCATCAGGAACATTACCAGTGGCCGAAATGGGGCCAACATATCGAGACCTCGGGGGAGAGCGGCGAACCGGTGGATATGGACAAGCCAAAAGAGTTGCAGGCGTTGCTGGGCGACTGGTACGCGGCCGGCGACCGGAAGGCGAGAGAGGCCGTTTGGCACAAAATGCTGTCGATCTGGTCCCAGGGAGTCTTTACCATCGGCATTGTCAGCGGCGTGATGCAGCCGGTGGTGGTCAACGCGAAACTACGCAATGTTCCCGAGGAGGGTATGTATACCTGGGATCCGGGCGCGCATTTCGGGATTTACGAGCCCGACACCTTCTGGCTCGACAAATAACGAGGCGGGGAGGGGGAATGCTTCGCTATACGGTACACCGGCTGATCGTGATGGTGCCAACGTTGCTGGCGATCAGCGCGCTGGTGTTCGTCATCATCCAGCTTCCGCCGGGCGACTATCTCACGACCATCCAAGAAGAGTGCCGGAGCCAGGGCGACTCGGCCTGTGCGGACCGGATCGAGTTTCTTAAACTGCAATACGGCTTCGACAAGCACCCGGTCGAACAGTATTTCGTCTGGTTGTTCGGATTGCTGCAGGGCGATTTGGGTTATTCCTTCGAACACGGCCTGCCGGTGACCGACGTTATCGGCGACCGCATCCTGCTGACCTTCGTGGTATCCTTCTCGACCATCGTCTTCACCTGGGTGGTTTCCTTCATCATCGGCACCTATTCGGCGGTGCACCAATATAGCCTGGGTGACTACACCCTTTCCTTCCTGGGCTTCGTCGGGCTGGCGACGCCGAATTTCCTGCTGGCGCTGGTCCTGCTATGGCTGGCCAACGTTTATTTCGGCACCTCGATCGGCGGGCTGATGGACCCGGACTATCTCGACCAGCCCTGGACTTGGGGCAAGGCCGTGTCGGTGCTCGAGCATCTGTGGATTCCAGTTGTCGTGATCGGCACCTCGGGCACCGCCGGCATGATCCGCCGGCTGCGCGCCAATTTGTTGGACGAGCTGCACAAGCAATATGTGGTGACAGCGCGGGCCAAGGGACTGCACCCCTTCAAGATCCTCATCAAATATCCCTTGCGCATGGCGCTGAATCCCTTCATCGCCGATATCGGCAATCTGTTGCCGCAGGTGATCTCGGGAGCGGCCATCGTCTCGGTCGTGTTGTCGCTGCCGACCGCCGGCCCGATGCTGCTGAGCGCGCTGCAAAGCCAGGACATGTACCTGGCGGGATCCTTCCTGATGATGCTGGCGATGTTGACCGTGATCGGTACGCTGGTCTCGGACATCGCCCTGGCGCTGCTTGATCCGCGCATCCGGCTGGGCGGCGAGGCAGGGAAATGACCGACCGGACCGACATACCGCATTACGTGAACGAGGCGCCCTTCGATGCCCATTCGGTGACGGCGATCACGCCCGAGCAGGAGCGCTATTACACGGCCTCGCAATGGCAATTGATGTGGTGGCGCTTCAGGCGGCACCGGCTGGCGGTGCTTAGCGGCGCCTTTCTGCTGGCGATGTATTTTTCGATCCTGATCAGCGAGTTCATCGCGCCCTACGACCTGCACCATCGCAACACCCAGATGCTCTACGCGCCGCCGCAGGGCATCCACCTGTTCCACGAGGGAGATTTCGTCGGCCCCTTCGTATATGGCTTCAGCAAATCGCTCGACATGGCCAAACTGCAGTGGGTCTACAAGCAAGACAGTACCAAGGTCCAGCCGCTGCGCTTCTTTTGCGTCGGCGGTTACGGTGGCGCCGCCTACGAATTCTGGGGCCTGATCGACGGCAGCTTCCATCTGGTCTGTCCGGCCGACGGTGGCACCTTGTACCTGATGGGCACCGACCGGCTGGGCCGCGATATGTTCTCGCGCATCGTGCAGGGCGCGCGAATTTCGCTGACGGTGGGACTGATCGGCATCACCATCAGTTTCATGCTCGGCCTCGCGATCGGTGGCGCGGCGGGTTATTACGGCGGCCTGACCGACACCATCGTGCAGCGCGTCATCGAGGTTATCAGGTCATTCCCCGAGCTGCCTTTGTGGATGGCGCTATCGGCGGCGCTGCCGGTAACCTGGAGCCCGATTTACGTCTATCTGGGCATTACCGTGATTCTGGCGCTGCTGGACTGGCCGGGGCTGGCCCGCGCGGTGCGATCGAAACTGTTGGCCCTGCGCGAGGAGGATTTCTGCACTGCCGCCCAGTTGATGGGCGCGCGGCCCAAGCGAATCATTTACCGCCACCTGCTGCCCAGTTTCATGAGCCACCTGATCGCCTCGGCGACCCTGTCGATCCCGTCGATGATCCTGGCCGAAACCGCGCTCAGCTTCCTCGGCCTTGGCCTGCGCCCGCCGATCACCAGTTGGGGAGTCCTGTTGAACGAGGCGCAGAACATCAATGTCGTCGCCATCTACCCCTGGCTGATGCTGCCGGTGCTGCCGGTGATCCTGGTCGTCCTGGCCTTCCAGTTCCTCGGCGACGGCCTGCGCGACGCCGCGGACCCCTACAAGTAGGGCCGGGGCTGGATTTCCAGGCTCTTCGAAGGACGATGCCACTCGACCACTTATGCGCCACTGTTCACAGACGGGCGCTTTGGTTTTGGGGCTCCGTTATTGTAAAAACCGCCAGTCTTGCGATTCGGCCCACTGCGTATAGCTTTGCCAATCAATGTCTGAAAACTCGTTGTGCAGTTCGGCCAGGTCGGCGCTGTATCCCGCACGATCAAACCACTCCATCATGAGGGCCATGTCTTCGCTTTGTTCCCTCACGATGGAAACCGGTATGCTCTGAAACTGAATGTTTGGCCCAGATGCGCTGCTCAGAATTGCGGCGCACTCCTCGCCAGTCAGTTCGTCGCCCGCAATATCGAACCGTTTACCGAATACCGTCTCGCGCCGGTTCACCAGGCTGGCAACGAATTCACCGATGTTCTTTACGCTGACTTGTTGCAGTCGTCGAACTCCCGGCATTGCCTGCACGATCCTCCCGGCCTTCAAAGCGTCCTGAGACCAGGGCGCCGTCGCGTTATCCATAAAATATACCGGGGCGCTGACCGTGTAGGGGATGTCCAGTGTCTTGATATACTGCTCGATTTCGTACTTGCTGTCGAAATGGGGAATGCCGGTATTCTGATCTGCATTGGCGACGGAGCCATAGACGAGGTGGCCGACATCGGCGGCCTTGGCGGCGTCCGCGAACGCGATCCCCTGCTTGATCTCACCTTCCACGCCGGCCGGCATCGGGCTACCCATCAGGTACACCGAGTCGACATCTTGCATCGCGGTCGCGAGACTGTTCGCATCATCGAAATCACCACGCACCAATTCCACGCCTCGGTCCGCCAGTTTCTTCGCAGCCGGCGAGTCGGCGCTGCGTACAAGGGCGCGCACATTATGTCCGGCCAAGAGTAGTGAATTTGTTACGGCGCCACCCTGGTTCCCGGTCGCCCCGGTTACCAGGACCTTTAGTTCAGTCATCATTTATTGGCCCTCCATCGGTCAAATGTCTGGAAATTGGTCCTGTCCGGCTCAACGCGATACGTGAAGATCGTCCTAACCGATTTCGGCCGGTCGCCCCTAGCGCGACAGCACAACTATCTCGACCGGGCGCTCGATGCCGGCGATTTCCACCAGCGGAATCCGGTCGGGCTGCTGCGCCGGGTGGTAGCCCTGGCTGACTGCCAGGTCG
>CAXMQC010000130.1:0-1818 GCA_964195285.1 Akkermansiaceae bacterium | reverse complement strand
GCGCTGCCGCGGTGGGTCAAAGGAATGCCGGCTGCGGCCGCGCAGCCCGCCGCCGCGGTAATACCGGGCACGATCTTCACCTCTATGCCGCGTTCGATCAAATAGGCGCGCTCCTCGCCGCCGCGGCCGAATATAAACGGATCGCCGCCTTTAAGACGGACCACCTGTTTGCCCAGCCCGGCGTGATAAGCCAGCAGCGCATTGATTTCGTCCTGGCTATGGGAATGTTTGCCGGGCGCCTTGCCGACATAAATCGTTTCCGCGTCGCGCCGCGCATAGTCAAGCACGCCGGGCCCGACCAGCCGGTCGTGGATGATCACATCCGCGTCTTGCAGAAACTGCAGCGCCTTCAAGGTTAGGAGATCCGGATCGCCCGGCCCGGCGCCGACGATGGCGACCCGCCCCGCTTGAGCCGGCTCAGTCAGGAACCGGTCAATGGCGCCCGAATCAATGGCCGAGGGCGCACCCTTGCGGGCCAGAAGACTGTCGCTGCGCCAATTTCTGAAAAATCCGGTCCAGAATCGGCGCCGCGCGTCGAACGTTGGAATACGGTCGCGGACGTGGGCGCGCAGCCGGTCGGCGGCGGTGGCGAGTTGTCCGAGGTTGGCGGGCAGCAACGCTTCCACAGTGGCGCGGATCTGGCGCGCCAGTACCGGGGCGGCGCCACCGCTGGAGACCGCGACCACCAGCGGGCTGCGATCGACGATGGCGGGTGTGATGAAATCGGACAGGTTGGGCGCGTCGACCACGCCAACCGGCACGCCGGCCGCTCTGGCCGCCGATGATACTGACTCGTCCACCGTGGCATCACCCGTTGCGGAGAACACCAGCGTGCGATCCTTCACGTCATCGGGGTCGAAACGCCGTTCCCTCCAGACGATCCTGCCGATCTCGTCCCAATCGCGTATGTCTCCGGTGGCGTCCGGCGCAACGACCGTCACGGTGGCCTTGGCGCGCAGCAGCATCTGTATCTTGCGCTGCGCGACGGGACCGCCGCCGACCACAAGGCAGGGGCGGCCGCGAACGTTCTTGAAAAGTGGCAAATAACGCATGGTGTTGTTCGCTTTTTTCTGTGTGCGTGTTATGTAGCGACCCGATACCAGCCTGGCAATGGTCTGGGACGGCCCTTTTCAGAAAATGTTTTTGTGTATTTCGATAATTTTCGTGTTATTAAGAAAGTTGTTTTCTTGTTAGTGGATTAATTGAAAAATTATTCTTTTTTGCGCGCGGGAGCCGCCATGGATGACACCGATATTCAAATTCTCGATTGCCTTCAAAACGACGCGACACTGGCGGTCAGCGAAATTGCCAAGCGGGTAGGTCTGTCCACCTCGCCTTGCTGGAACCGCATCCAGCGTCTGGAGACCGCCGGAATTATCAAGTCACGCGTCGGATTGCTTGATCCCGCGGCGCTGAATGTCGGGGTCACTGCCTTTGTGTCGATTCGTACCAGCAACCACAATGCGGCCTGGTTTGAGAAATTTTCCGAAGCCGTTTCATCGGCTCCCGAAGTTGTGGAGTTTTACCGCATGAGCGGTGATGTGGATTATCTATTGCGGGTCGTGGTGCCGGACATCGCGGCTTACGACGAATTTTACAAACGGCTGATTGAGCAGGTCGATTTGCAGGACGTAAGCTCGAGCTTCGCCATGGAGGAAATCAAATACACCACCGCGCTGCCCCTCGACTACGTTGTGACCGATCAGGCATCAAAGCGGGCTTGACGAGGAAAATTAGACAGCGCCGTTACTCTAGTTCACCGCGAATTTCCTGCAATAGCCCGGCCGCGCCGGCCTCGATGAGATCGAGGACATGGGA
>CAXMQC010000129.1:0-3676 GCA_964195285.1 Akkermansiaceae bacterium | reverse complement strand
CGCGCTCGATCAGTTCGGGAAGAATTTCGGCCGCGTTGCCGACCACGCCGACCGAAATGGCTTCGCCTTTCGCACAGGCCTCGTCGATGATCGCCAGCGCCTCGTCCAGCCCCTCCGCGCGGCGGTCGATATAACTGGTGTCGAGGCGGCGCTGCAGGTGACTAGGCCGGCATTCAATGGCCAGCATCGAGGCCCCGGCCATGGTCGCGGCCAGCGGCTGCGCGCCGCCCATGCCGCCCAGCCCCGCGGTCAGGATCCATTTACCGCTCAAATCCCCGCCGTAATGGCGGCGGCCGGCCTCGACGAAGGTCTCGTAAGTGCCCTGGACGATGCCCTGGCTGCCGATATAGATCCAGGATCCCGCGGTCATCTGGCCGTACATCATCAGGCCCTTGGCGTCGAGCTCGTTGAAATGCTCCCAGGTCGCCCAATGCGGCACCAGGTTGGAGTTGGCGATCAGCACGCGCGGCGCGTTCTCGTGGGTGCGGAACACCCCGACCGGCTTGCCGGACTGCACCAGCAGCGTCTCGTCGGCCTCCAGCTCGCGCAGGCTTTTCACGATGGCATCGAAGCTGTCCCAGTCGCGCGCCGCCCGGCCGATGCCGCCATAGACGACCAGCTCTTCCGGCTTCTCGGCGACCTCCGGGTCGAGATTGTTCATCAGCATCCGCAAGGGCGCCTCGGTCAGCCACGACTTGGCCGAAATTTCGGTGCCGCGGGGGCTGCGAACCTCGCGCGCGTTGGCGGCAAAACGCGGCTCTGCCATTGCGGGCCTCCGGCTGTCTGATGTGCTCAGATATTCACAAAAAGACCTTGCCCGTTCGGGGCGTTGCCCGCAAGTGCTGCGAAGATATTTGGTATGTTTGATCCATGCCACCGCGCGTATCGGCGAAACAGGATATCACCCGTCTCTGTGACAGGATCTGGACAATTCTGCTGAGACAAAATCTACAATGCTGGACGAAAATGAGCAGGACGCCTTGGCGTCCCGTTTTTTATCCGGCGTTGGCGGGCGTTCCGGCTTGCAATTCCGTCGCACCCCGCCCTAAGGCAGTTTCCAGCAGATGCCCTCGATGACCCTGACCCGGTCGCCGGCGACGCTGCGGTACAGGTTGTTGATGATGTCCCACCAGTCGGGGCCGAGGAATAGTTCGGGGCCCAATCGGGACTGTTCGAAACCTGGTTCCGATTCGCGCCGGCGCTGTTCCTCGAACCAGATCAGCCCGGCGGGGGTGGTATTCTCCCAAACCTTGACCTGGAACCCGGCCTGTTCGATCGCGGCCTTCAGGTCCGCCTCGCTGGCCAGATGGCTGATCGACGCGTCCGCCGCCCAGGGCACGGGGTAGAAGGGCTCACCCGCCTCGCCGGCGATGACGTCGTAGAAGCCCAGCTTGCCGCCCTGCTTCAACACCCGGAACAGTTCCACGTAGAAGCGCGGTTTGTCGTCTATGTTCATCTGTACATGCTGGGTCCAAATCGCATCGAAACTCTCGTCCTTGTAGGGCAGGTCCAAGGCGTCGGCCTGGCGATAGGTCAGGCTGTCGCGCAGCCGTACCCTCTCGGCGAGGTCGCGGGCCACCTTGCAGAACTCCTCGGTGAGGTCGATGCCGGTGACATGGCAGCCATATTGCCCGGCCAGGAAACGCGACGGTCCACCGACCCCGCAACCAATATCCAGCACCTTCATCTCGTGCGTCAGGCCCATCTGTACGGCCAACTCGCGCGTCGCCTCATGCCCGCGGATATGCATCTCGCCCAGGCCGATGATAGCCTGCGGCTTCAGTTTATCCGGGTCCTTGCCCTCCTCGCGCAGCGCGTCGAGGATCGCGGTCAACAATGCCGGCTGATGGTAATGGTCGGCGACTGGCTGGCGTTCAGAGACGACCGGGGCCTTGCGGGCGCCGCTCGTCGGCATATGCTGCGCGGACAATTTACCGACCGGCGGATTTTCTTCTTCCGGCGCAGGCTGTGTCGCCTCGGTCGGTTTGTCCGCGTCCACGGCCGGCGGGGCCTTGGTTTGCGAACCCTGTTCCTCGTCCACCACCGGGTTGCTCAGCCGGCCGATGCCCTCGATCTCAACCTCGCAGACATCGCCGGCCTTCATGAACAGCGGCGGGGTGCGGGCGTAACCGACACCCGACGGGGTGCCCGTGGCGATCACGTCGCCGGGCAGCAGGGTCATCGCCTTCGACCAGCGGTGGATCAGGTCGGCGACCGGAAACAGCATCGTATCGGTGGTATCGTTCTGCACCACCTTGCCATTCAGCCGGGTCACCAGCCTGAGGCCCGCTGCGCCGGCGGGCAATTCGTTCGGCGTTACCAGGTCCGGCCCGAACGAGCCCGAATTGTCGAAATTCTTGCCCAATGTCCATTGCGTGCCGAGGCGCTGGAAATTGCGCACCGACCCGTCCATCAGTACCGAATAGAAGGAGACGTGGTCGAGCGCGTCCTCCGGCGCGATATGGTGGCCGGGTTTGCCGATGATTGCGGCCAGTTCGCCCTCGTAATCGAACTGGTCGGAAATCCACGGTTTGACGATCGGCTCGCCATGGCCGACCAGGGATTGCGCGCAGCGGGTGAAGATCGAGGGATGTTCCGGCGGCTCGCGCCCACCCTCCTTGGCATGCTCGGCATAGTTCAGCCCACAGCACAGATAACGCGGCGCGTTCCAGACCGCGGCGTGGTAGCGGATGTTCTCACCGGCCAGCACGGCCTCGCCCGGCGGGTCCAGCACGGCGGCGGCGATCTGCTCCAGGACGCCCTCGCCCAGGGCCAGCAGGGCGGGCACGTCGCGCGGCAGTTCGGGCGCGGCAAGGGACAGGTCAATGATCTCGTCGCCATGCCGTACGGCGAGAGTCGGAATCCCATCCTTGTCGAAGGCCAGCAAGCGCATGGAAAATGTCCCTCAGGTAAAGCAGCAACAGGGAAAAGAAATTGCCACGGCGCGGCCCGTTGGGCAAGCGGGGTCGTCGTCTTGGCCCCGGCCAGTTGGCGTCATCGATGGCTCGGCGTCGCCATGCGCGCGACTGCATACAGGAACATCGACGGCGGTTCGGCAACCCATATGCGGGCAAAATCGCCGAAGGTTCCGGTGCCCCAACGGTGATCGCTGCGGGTGCCGGGACGTGGAAACCAGACCAAAATTGCGCCGAAATCGGGGGAAAACCGTATCGCTTCGCATTGCCCGCACCTCGTTTCGCAATAGCATCAGGAGGCTGGTCTCATGGTTTGTGAAATAAAGGTTTTCGGTCGATCGAGACAATTACGGCGCGTCGTACTGGCCGTCGTTGGCTTATGGCTGCTGGCGGGCGCGATCGCCGGCTGCGCCCCCGGCGGGCGGGAGCAGCCGCTCGATCCCATGGCTCTTGAGAGCGGCGACGGGTTTGGCGCCGGGCTGGCGCCGCGACTCGGCTTTGGCGCGTCGGCAATCTGGTCGTCGGCGGTACGGCCGGTCAAGGAACCAGTCTCCACCCTGCACAGGGCGGTCATGATGACTGCCGAGATGCTGGGCCGGCTGATCACCGCCCCCTTGGCGGCGATTCTTCCCGACGACGACAAACCCGCGGCCATGCCGCTGTCGGACAGCGGCATGGACCTGATTGCCTGGGAAAAGGCCCTGGACGACCTGACCGGCACCCGACAGACTTCGGGGACGGCACATTTCCTGATCGATGGC
>CAXMQC010000128.1:0-4815 GCA_964195285.1 Akkermansiaceae bacterium | reverse complement strand
CCGGTCAGACCGAGCAGCAGCGCCTTTGATTCTTCGGTGATAGTGGGAATGGTATTGATCGCCGCGCCCTTTTCGTACGCGCGAATGGTGGCCGGTCGTTCGCCAACCGACTGCACCCAGCGCTCGACATTGGCGAAGCCTTCGAAACGCTCAATACGTTGGCGCAGCCATGGAAAGATCGCCATGTCGGCGATCGAGTAATCGCCGGCGACGTACGCGCGGTCCGCGAGTCTCGCGTCGAGCACGGCCAGAAGCCGTTCGGCTTCGCGGGTGTATCGCTCAATGGCGTAGGGCAGCTTTTCGGGCGCGTAGTCGGCGAAGTGCAGGTACTGGCCGAACATCGGGCCGATACCACCCATTTGCCAATTCAGCCACTGCAAAACCTCGGCCCGGCCCCTTGCGTCCTCGGGGATGAACCTGCCGGACTTCTCGGCCAGGTACTGGAGGATGGCGCCGGATTCGAACTGCGCCAGCAATTCTCCGCCATCGGCGGGATCGCGATCGACGATCGCCGGGATTCGGTTGTTCGGCGAGACCTTGAGGAATGCCGGCTCGAACTGCTCGCCCATCGAGATGTTGACGGGGCGGATTGCGTAATCGAGCCCGGTCTCCTCCAGCAGGATAAGCGGCTTGTAGCCATTTGGCGTGGTCCAGAAGTAAAGGTCGATCATGGCACCCTCTATTCGCTTTTGTTGCGCTCGGATACGAATGTAGGGAGGTTCGAGCTTTACAATTAGTGCAAAAATATGCAAATAACTCGTGCAGAAATCGCACAAATAATATAAAGGCAATTGGACAAATGGATCGGTTGGGTGCGATCACGCTGTTCAACAAGGTCGTGGAAACCGGGTCTTTTTCCGAGGCGGGCCGACAATCGAACCTGGCCCCGTCATCGGTCTCGAGGCGGATCGTCGAACTCGAAGGGTGGGTTGGCGCGGCGCTCTTTCACCGGACAACGCGCCGGCTGAATCTGACGGAGGTGGGGCGTTCGTTCCATGAGCGAACAAAGGACATTCTGCTTGACCTCGAGGAGGCCAGGGTGGTGGCGGCGCAACTGGAGGACCACCCGTCCGGCCTCATCCGCCTGAGCGTTCCGACGAGCATGGAAGCCCATCTGACGGCGGCCATGAGTGACTTTCAGGACCGCTGGCCCGGCGTCACCTTCTCACTCACATTTACCGATCGCCTGGTGGACCTCGTTGGCGAGGGTTTCGACCTGGCCGTGCGCGTCGGGCAGCTGGAGGATTCGACCCTGCGGGCGCGAAAGATCGGAGAGGCACGACGCGCGCTTTGTGCCAGCCCGCGCTATCTTTCCCGCGCCGGCACGCCGGCGCATCCCGAGGATCTGGCCGACCACAACTGCCTGACCTTCCGCACCCACCCGGGTTACAACGTCTGGCGCTTTGGCGCCGGCGACACCACCGTTGACGTCCGCGCATCAGGCGGCTTCAGCGCCAACAGCGGTAGCGCGCTGATTGCCGCCGCCCGCAGCGGCATGGGTTTCGTGCTGGTCCCCGAATGGCTGGTGGGATCGTTGCTGACAAGCGGGGAACTCGTCGAGGTCCTGCCGGCATTCCCTCCCGATCCCGAACGCACACCGCTCTGGGCGGTGCATCCCTACCGGCGTTTCGTGCCGCCCAAGGTAAAGACCTTCATCGACTTTCTGGCGGACCGGTTCGGAAGAGACTATGACTGGGCGGGCGAACAATGAGGATAATCCCGACATGACCGGACTGCGCGTGGCGACCGCCGGTACCGGCTACTTCAGCCGCTTTCATTACCAGGCCTGGAGCCGCATGGAGGGAGCCTCGCTGATCGCGCTGTACAATCGGGATGCACAAAATCGGGCGCGCGCGGCGGCAGAATGGTCGGCGCCGGCAGCTCACGCCGATTTTGACGAGATGCTGGCGACGGAGCAACCCGATCTGGTCGATATCATCACCCCGCCGGCCAGCCATCTCGACTTCATCGGCGCCGCCGCCGCGCGCGGCATTCCGATGATCTGCCAGAAACCGTTCTGCCGCGATCTCGACGAGGCCGAGGAAGCTGCACGTGTCGCCGAGGCCGCCGGCGTGCTGCTGGTGGTGCACGAGAATTTCCGCTTCCAGCCCTGGTATGGCGAAGCTCGTCGGCTGCTCAGCGCGGGCGCGCTGGGCGATCCCTATCAGGTGACGTTCCGGCTGCGCCCCGGCGACGGCCAGGGGCCGGGCGCCTATCTCGACCGTCAGCCCTATTTCCAGACTATGGAGCGCTTCCTGGTGCATGAAACCGCGATCCACCTGATCGATGTCTTCCGCTATTTGATGGGCGAGGCGACGGCGGTGTTCGCGCGGCTGCGCCGGCTCAACCCGGCGATCGCCGGCGAGGATGCCGGCATCATCCATCTCGATTTCGCATCGGGCGCGCGCGGCCTGTTCGACGGCAACCGTCTGGCCGACCACGCGGCGAAAAATCCCCGCCTGACCATGGGTGAAATGCTGCTCGAGGGGTCGGCCGCGACGCTGCGCCTCGACGGCAACGGCCGCCTGTGGCTCCGGCGGCACGGCGAGAGCGACGAGGAACAGGTGGATTACGATTGGTCCGATGCCGGCTTCGGCGGCGACTGCGTCTACCGCCTGCAACGCCATGTCGTCGACCACCTGACCGGCGGCGCCCCGGTCATGAACACGGCGCGGGAGTATCTCGCCAACCTGCGGATCGAGGAGGCGGTGTATGAATCGGATGCGGCGGGGCGGGTCGTCAAGCTGACGGACTGACGCTCATCAACGCGCTTCGGCCCCGTTGGCGGCTACGCCCCGAAGGGCCGTCCGGCGCCACGGGGCGTCGGATCACAGATTTGCCACCCCAATCCAGTCGCCATCCTTCGACAGGCTCTGGATGAGGCCGCCGGGCGGTGTTGAGCGGCCTACGGGATTGCGCCCATGAAGTCGCGCTTGCCGATTTGCAGGCCGCAATGGCGCAGGATGTTGTAGGCGGTGGTGACGTGGAAATAGACGTTCGGCAGGACGAAATGGACCAGATAGGTCTGGCCATTGAAATTCATCGTCTCGCCGCCGACGGTCAGCGAGATTTCGCGCGCTTCCGAGCCGTCGATGTCCGCCGGTTTGAAACCCTCGATGAATTTTACCGTCCTGGCGATGCGCGCTTTCGCCTCCGGCAGGGTCGTCTCATTGTCCTCGAATTTGGGATTCTCGACACCGGCGAGTCGGGCCATGCAGCCCTTGGAAAAGTCGCCGGAAATCCGGATTTGGCTGATCAGCGGCAGCATATCGGGCGCCAGACGGAAGTTGAGTATGACCGAGGGGTCGATTTTTCGCGCCGCCGCATCCGATTCCGCCTTGTCGAGTATCGCCGACAAGCTGTTCAACATTTGCAGCAGGGCCGGCGCCGAGGCCTGGTACATGGATATCGTCATGGACGGGGGTCGCTTTCGCTAAAGGGAACGCGTAGCAAAATAAACTGCGCCCGAAGTGACCCGGCGCGCAAGGGCGTCGTCGAGTGGGCGCCGGTGCCTGGCTACTCCCGACCATCCGCAGAGCGCCACGGGGCGCGGATATGAAATCCGCACCCCGCCCCCGTGGCCAGCCCGCTCTGCGGGGTGCCTGGCATCGGGCACTGCCCGCCCCCTCAATGCGCTTCGGCCCAGTTGTCGGCGACGCCGGCATCGACGACCAGGGGAACGGTCAACTCCAGGGCCGGGCCGACGGCCGCCTCCATGATTTCGCGGACGACCGCCACGGTTTTTTCCACCTGGTCCTCGGGAACCTCGAACAACAGTTCGTCATGGACCTGCAGCATCATCACAGCGTCCAGTTTCGCCCCGGCCAGCGCCTTGGGCATGCGGATCATGGCGCGTTTGATGATATCCGCCGCGCTGCCCTGGATCGGCGCGTTGATCGCCTGGCGCTCGCCGAAATTGCGGCGCGCCGGGTTCTTGTCGGCGATGGTCGGGATATGGATGCGCCGGCCGAACAGGGTCTCGACCTCGCCATGCTTGCGGCAATGCGACTTCATCGCCTCCATGTAATCGACGATGCCGGGATATTTCTCGAAATAGGCGTCGATATAGGCCTTGGCCTCGCTGTTGGCGATGCCGAGCTGGCGCGCCAGACCGAAAGCGCTGATGCCGTAGATGATGCCGAAATTGATCGCCTTGGCCTGCCGGCGGATCATCGGGTCCATGCCCTCGACGGGAACCCCGAACACCTGGGCGGCGGTCATCGCATGGATGTCCTGGCCGTCGCGGAAGGCCTGGCGCAGCGTGTCGATCCCGGCCATATGGGCGACGATGCGCAATTCGATCTGGCTGTAGTCCAGCGAGACCAGCTTGTTGCCCTGGCCGGCGACGAAGGCCTCGCGGATCTTGCGGCCCTCTTCGGTGCGCACCGGGATATTCTGCAGGTTCGGGTCGGTCGATGCCAGCCGCCCGGTCGAAGCACCGGCTATGGCAAACGAAGTATGGACCCGGCCCGTATCGGGGTTGATCTGCTCGACCAGCGCATCCGAATAGGTGCTCTTAAGCTTGGCCAGCTGGCGCCAGTCCAAAACTCGGGCCGGCAGGTCGTGGCCCTTTGCGGCCAGATCCTCCAGCACGTCGGCGCCGGTGGCATACGCGCCGGTCTTGCCCTTCTTGCCGCCCTGAATCCCCAGCTTGTCGAACAGGATCTCGCCGAGCTGCTTGGGCGAACCGACATTGAAATCCTCGCCGGCCAATGCATGGATTTCATCCTCCAGCCCGGCCATGCGCTGGGTGAAATCACGGCTAAGACCCCGCAACACTTCCGGATCGACCCGGATGCCGGCGCGTTCCATATC
>CAXMQC010000127.1:0-6789 GCA_964195285.1 Akkermansiaceae bacterium | reverse complement strand
AGTATTGCCGCGCGAAAGTTTCCGCCGCGGCGACCGTGTGCGCGCTTATATCTACGACGTACGCCGCGAACAGCGCGGCCCACAGATTTTCCTGTCGCGCAGCCACCCGGAATTCCTGGCCAAGCTTTTCGCCCAGGAAGTGCCGGAGATTTACGACGCCATTATCGAGATCCGCGCCGTCGCCCGCGACCCGGGCAGCCGCGCCAAGATCGCGGTGATCTCTCATGATTCTTCGATCGATCCGGTCGGCGCCTGCGTCGGCATGCGCGGCAGCCGTGTCCAGGCGGTCGTCGCCGAATTGCAGGGTGAAAATATCGACATCATTCCCTGGTCGCCAGACCCCGCAACCTTCGTGGTCAACGCGTTGGCCCCGGCCGAAGTGGCCAAGGTCGTGCTCGACGAGGACACCCGCAAGATCGAGGTGGTGGTGCCCGACGATCAGCTGAGCCTGGCCATCGGCAGACGCGGGCAGAATGTCCGCCTTGCCTCGATGCTGACCGGTTGGGATATCGATATTCTTACCGAGGAACAGGAATCCGAACGCCGTCAGGCCGAATTCCACGAGCGCAGCGAGCGTTTCATTACGGCGCTGGACGTTGACGACGTCATCGCCCATCTGCTGGTCACCGAGGGATTCTCTTCGATCGAGGAAATCGCCTATGTGCCGGTCGAGGATCTGACGGATATCGAAGGCTTCGACGAGGAGGTCGGCGCGGAACTGAAGGCCCGTGCCAACAACTTCCTGGAGGAGGAGGCGGAACGGCTGACCGCACGCCGGCGCGAGCTCGGCGTCGAGGATAGCCTTTCAGAGGTTGCGGGCGTCACCGCCGGCATGTTGGTCGCGTTGGGCGAGGCCGGCGTGAAATCGCTGGAGGATTTCGCTGACCTGGCGTCGGACGAGCTGACCTTGGGCGACGATGCGATCCTTAGTAGTTTCGGTCTTTCGACCGAAGAAGCGAATGACATGATTATGGCGTCTCGCGTTCAGGCGGGCTGGTTCACCGCTGAAGAGCTGGCGGCCGCAAACGCCGCGGACGAAGACGAATCCGCCGACGAGAGCTTAGATGAACAGGAAGCAGCGCCGAGCGACGGCGTGAGCGCCTGAACCATGGTCTGGAGGAAGAACACAGGAAATGCAGGCAGGTCTTCGCCATGATACGCCGCGTACAGCGGCGTCCGCGAGTAGCCGGACGATACAGCGTCGCTGTATCGTCAGCGGCGAAACACGCGCGCGCGAGGAGCTTCTGCGTTTCGTCGTCGATCCTTCGGGACAACTGATCCCCGACATAACCGGCCGGGCGCCGGGCCGCGGGATATGGTTGAGCGCGGACCGCGATAGCGTTAAGACGGCGCTGTCGCGCAAGCTGTTTGCGCGGGCCGCGCGCCGGGCTCTGGTCATCGACCCGGAACTGGACAGCAAGATCGAATTGCTTCTGGTTACCCGCTGTGTAGAGCTGATCGGGCTGGCGCGCCGCGCCGGTCAGGCGGTCGCCGGTTTCGAGAAGGTACGCGCCCGGCTCAAACAGGGTGATGCCGGAACATTGCTGGCGGCGCTTGACGGCGCCGAGGATGGACGCGAAAAACTGCGGCGCCTGGCGCCGGGGCTGACTGTTCTCGCCTGTTTGACGAGCAAGGAGTTGGGCCGCGCCTTCGGACGCGATCATGCGGTCCACGCGGTGCTAGCGCCCGGGACGCTGGCGACGAAATTTGAACTTGAAGCGCGGAAGCTGAATGGTTTCCGGACATAATGGCCGTGAACGAGGAATGGAATGACTGACAAAAAAGAAGAAAATGAAAGCAAGCTGACGCTGCGCAAGCCGGGTCGCCTCGAACTGAAAAAGACAGTCGGGGCCGGACAGGTTAGCCAAAGCTTCAGCCATGGCCGAACCAAAAAAGTCACGGTCGAGGTAAAGCGCAAGCGGACCTTCGAGCCCGGCGCCGGCGGCAAAATGACCGCGGTCAGTCCACAAGCGGCAACCGTCGAGCCGGACAAGCCGGAAGCAGGGACTGCGGTAGCGCGCGACCTGACCGACCGGGAACGCGAGGCGCGGATCCGTGCGCTCAAGGGGGCGGCCGCAGACGACGAGAAGCAACGCTTGGTCGATATCCAGAACAAGCATGAAGTCGAGGAGGCGGCACGCCGCGCCGCGCAGGAAGAGACCCAGCGCAAGGCGCAGGAGGAAGAGGAGACCCGCCGCAAGAATACCGAGGAAGAAGCCAACCGCAAGGCCGCGGATGAAGAGGCCCGCAGCAAGGCGGCCGAAGAGAGCGCGCAGGATCAGGTAATCGCACCGGCGCCGGTCATCCTCGAGCCCACCATCGATGCGGAAGCGCCTGCCACCAAGCACCGGACCAAGCCCAAGTCCGATAAACCGGCGCCCCCGCGCAGCCGCCAGGAACCGCGCCGGCGCGCGGGCAAGTTGACTATTTCCCGGGCGCTGGATGGCGATGATGGTTCCCCACGCGGCCGCAGCATGGCCGCGCTGCGCCGAGCCAGGGAAAAGGAAAAACAACGCCAGAAGGCGCTCGATCCCGAAAGCGCCAAGAAGATGGTGCGCGAGGTCATAATCCCCGAGACGATTACCGTGTCTGATCTGGCGAACCGCATGGCCGCCCGTGGCGCGGAGGTCGTTAAAACCTTAATGAAACTGGACATAATGGCGACCATAAACGAAACCATCGATGCCGACACCGCGGAGCTGGTTGTCAGTGAATTTGGCCATAAGGCAAAGCGTGTTTCTGAATCGGATGTCGAACTCGGGATCGAGGGCGACGAAGACCGGACCGAGGATATGGCGCCGCGTGCGCCGGTCGTTACCGTCATGGGCCATGTCGACCATGGCAAGACGTCGCTGCTGGACGCCCTGCGCGAGACCGATGTGGTGTCCGGCGAGGCCGGCGGCATCACCCAGCATATCGGCGCCTATCGCGTCTCGCTGTCAAATGGCCAGCAAATCACCTTCCTGGACACCCCAGGCCATGAGGCATTCACCAACATGCGCGCCCGTGGCGCCCAGGCCACCGATATCGTGGTACTGGTGGTCGCAGCCGATGACGGCGTGCAGCCGCAAACCATCGAGGCGATCCGTCACGCCCAGGCGGCCGAGGTGCCGATGATCATCGCCATCAACAAGATGGATAAGCAGGACTCCAATCCGGACAAGGTCCGCAACGAGTTGCTGCAGCACGAGGTGGTCGTCGAGAGCATGGGCGGCGAGGTGCAGGAGATCGAAGTATCGGCCACTCAAAAGATGAACCTGGACAAGCTGGAAGAGGCGATCCTGCTGCAAGCGGAAATTCTTGAACTTCAGGCGAATCCCAGCCGCACCGCGCAGGGTACCATCGTCGAGGCGCGCCAGGAGCGTGGCCGTGGTTCGGTTGCGACCGTTTTGGTCCAGCGCGGGACCGTAAATCTGGGCGACGTATTCATCGCCGGCGCCGAATGGGGCCGGGTGCGCGCTTTGATGGACGATCACGGCAAAAATGTGGAGTCTGCCGGTCCCTCGATGCCGGTCGAGGTGGTCGGTTTTCAGGGAACCCCGGCCGCGGGCGACGATTTCAACGTCGTCGAGGACGAGGCCCGGGCCCGCGAAATTGCCGAATACCGGCAGCGCATAGAGCGAGACAAGCGCAGCGCCGCAGGCGCGCGCGGTACGCTGGAGCAGATGTTCACCCAGATCAAGGAAGGCACCGCCAGCGAATTACCGGTCGTGATAAAAGCCGACGCGCAAGGCTCCGTCGAGGCGATCTCCGCTTCCTTCGACAAGCTGTCCACCGACGAAGTCAAGGTGCAGACCCTCCACAGCGCCGTCGGCGGCATCACCGAATCCGATGTCACGCTGGCCCGCGCTTCGGGCGGTTTGATCATCGGCTTTAACGTACGCGCCAATCCGCAGGCCCGTGAAATGGCCAAGCGCGACGGCATCGACATTCGGTACTACTCGATCATTTACAACGCTTTGGATGATATCAAGGCGATGCTGAGCGGCATGTTGGCGCCGGAACTTCGCGAAAAATTCCTGGGCAATGCGGAAATCCGCGAGGTGTTCAGCATTACCAAGGCCGGCAAGGTGGCCGGTTGTTTCATCACCGATGGCGTGATCAAGCGAGGCGCCGGCGTCCGCCTGTTGCGCGACGACGTGGTTATCCACGAAGGCAAGCTGAAGACGCTGAAGCGCTTCAAGGACGAGGTCCGCGAGGTGCAACACGGGTATGAGTGCGGCATGGCCTTCGAAAATTATGAAGACATCAAGGCCGGCGACGTGATCGAGGCCTTCGAGGTCGAGGAAGTCTCGCGCGAGCTGTAAGTTTTGATGCTGACAAGGCGCCGGCCGGATTCAAACATGGCGGCGATCGGAAGATTATGAGCAGAAGCAAGGGAAAGGCGCCGAGCCAGCGCCAGCTGCGTGTTGGCGAGGAGTTGCGTCATGTGCTTGCGGACCTTCTCGGCCGTGGTGATCTGCACGACCCGGCCCTGGCCGGCAAGTCGATCACCGTGTCCGAGGTCCGCTCCAGCCCCGACATGCGCCACGCCACGGTATTCGTGATGCCGCTGGGCGGCGCCGGAGACGTGGCCGAGATCGTCGGCGCCCTGAATCATGCCGCACCTTATCTGAGCCACGAAGTCGGGCGGCGCATTACCATGAAATTCACGCCGAGGCTTCACTTCGAGTTGGACCAGGTGTTCAACGAGGCCGAGCATATCGAATCCATGCTGCGCCGCCCGGATGTCGCCCGCGATCTGGTCAGGGACGACACGGACGATGGCGCGTAAGCGCAGAGGCCGGCCGATCCACGGCTGGATTATCCTGGACAAACCGGAAGATATGACGTCTACCGCCGCCGTCGGCGCGGTAAAACGACGCCTCGACGCGGCCAAGGCGGGCCATGGCGGCACGCTGGATCCCTTCGCCACGGGTATCCTACCGATCGCGCTGGGCGAGGCCACCAAAACGGTTTCCTATGTGATGGACGGGGTGAAGCGGTATCGCTTTACCGTTCGCTGGGGCATCGCAACCGATACCGAGGATCGCGACGGCGCGATGACCGAAGAAGCGGACAACCGTCCGGACCGCGACGCGATCGAGGCGGCGCTGGGTCGCTTCATTGGCGAGATCGAGCAGATACCGCCCGCCTATTCGGCAATCAAACTGGGCGGCAAGCGGGCCTACGATCTGGCACGCGGCGGCGAGTCGCCGGAAATGCCGCCACGCATGGTCACGATCGACGAACTGCGGCTGTTGGAGATGCCCGACGCGGACCACGCGACCTTCGAGGCGGTCTGTGGAAAGGGTACCTATATCAGGGCGCTGGCGCGCGATATTGCGCTGAATTTGGGCACGGTGGGGCATCTGTCGGCGCTCCGCCGCACCCAGGTCGGGCCATTTGGCGAAAAAAGTGCGATTTCGCTGGACGAACTGGGTGAAAATATGCATGTTGCCGCCGCTTGTGAATACCTGCTGCCGGTCGAGACCGCGCTGGACGACATCCCGGCCCTGGCCGTGACCGAAACCGAAGCAGGTCGTTTGCGAAACGGGCAGGCAGTTTCCCTGTTGCGGAAAGCCGATCTGGACCGCATTGCCAATCTTGTAAACGGCGATACGGCCCTCGCCATGGCGAATGGCACAGCCATCGCCCTGGTCCGCTATACCGCCGGAGAAATCCAGCCCGTTCGCGTGTTGAACCTTTGAAATCCTAGGAGGATTTGATGTCGATTACCGCAGAGCGGAAGCAAGAGCTTATCAAGCAGTTCGGTGCCAAAGAGGGCGATACCGGCTCGCCGGAAGTCCAGGTCGCGATCCTTACCGAGCGGATCAAGAACCTGACCGACCATTTGAACCAGCACAAGAAAGACTTTCACACCCGCCGTGGCCTGATCTCGATGGTCGGGCAGCGCCGTAGTCTGCTGGATTACCTGAAGCGCAAGGAAGTCTCGCGCTACGACAACATCATCAAGGAACTTGGGCTGCGCCGTTGATGCCGCGGTCCTATTTGCGCGTCCACGCCCGTCATCCCGTGGCGGGGCGCGTTGCAGGAATGTGGCGCGGCATGGAATGAGCCAGGCCGGCCACTATGTTAACCCGCAGGCGCAATACGGCTGCCTGCGTGACGGATGGAAGTAAAGGAAGACTCTATGTTCAATATTACCCGCAAGGAAACCACCTGGGGCGGTCGTACGCTGACTCTCGAATCCGGGCGCATCGCGCGCCAGGCGGACGGCGCTGTCCTGGTGACCTACGGAGGAACCCAGGTACTTTGTACGGCAGTTGCGCAGAGGACGCCGCGCGTGGGAATCGATTTTTTCCCGCTGACCGTCAACTATCAGGAAAAGACATTCGCCGCCGGCAAGATTCCCGGCGGCTTTTTCAAGCGCGAAGGGCGCCCCTCCGAGAAGGAGACCCTGACCTCGCGCCTGATCGACCGGCCGATCCGGCCGTTATTCCACAGCCAGTTCCGGAACGAAACCCAGATCATCTGCACCGTGCTGGCGCATGACCTGGAGAACGATCCGGACGTCGTCAGCATGATCGGCACGTCGGCCGCGCTGACCATTTCCGGCATTCCCTTCCTGGGTCCGATCGGCGGCGCGCGCGTCGGCTATATCGACGGCGAGTATGTTCTGAACCCGCAAGCCGACGATTTGCCGTATTCCGATATGGACCTGCTCGTCGCCGGCACCGTCGATGGCGTGCTGATGGTCGAGTCCGAGATCAAGGAACTGGACGAAGCGGTGACCCTGGGCGGCGTCAGCTTCGCCCATAAGGCGATCCGCGAGGTCATCGATTTCAT
>CAXMQC010000126.1:0-1780 GCA_964195285.1 Akkermansiaceae bacterium | reverse complement strand
AGCGCAAGACCGACGCCGACCGCGGCAAATTCCGTCACACGGAATGTCAGGCCGCCCAACGCAATAGCGATACCAAGATTTTCCATAATCGGCGCCAGCGCCGGCATTTCCGGGCGCCGCTTTTCCATGATCGCCTGGATCAACGGCACGACACAAAGTACCGCCACGGCAGTCAGAAAGAGCCCCATGCTAATCGTAACGATCATGCCGGTAACTTGCGCTGAAAGCGTTATCATTTGTTGTTCTTCCCCATAGACGTATAAATATCCGCGACCCCAAATACGACTCGCGTTATCCCCTTAAACCAACTGCCGGCAGACTATCCCGGGCCGCATCAAGCGAATGAACGGATCCGGCTGTGCCGGTAACGGGCTTGTCGGAACTTTCGTTGGCCCGCGCCCATTCGGCGATGCGGCCGAGCAGCACCTTCGAAACCGCGCGTTTCTCGTTTTCAATCTGCGAGAGATAGGCGGCCGATATACCGAGTTCTCCGGCAAACCGGGATTGTGAAATATTCCGGCCCATGCGCATCGAGCGGATAACCGAACCGCGCCGCAACTCGGCCGGCTCCTTGATTTTGCGGGCCATGCGGCGCTTCTTCTTACGGCGCAAAGCAACCGCGTTGTCGCCGAATACGCCGGGACGGGTCAGCACGATCTTCGAGGCGAGCCAGGCTTCGACCCAACCCTTGACTCGGTCCGCGCCACCCGGCTCGTGACCGGTCGGCCACTCGACCTGGCCGAAGATGCCGTCTTCCTGAAGCTGCAGGATGGCTTCGTCGAACCTGTCGCGAACGCGTCCGCCCCAATGGCTATCCCTGGCTTCGAGAACCGGAAGCTCGCCGATATCCTCCAACAGATGATCGATTCGTCGTTCCATGGACCCGCGGGTACGCACCGCGCCCCACAACACCATTGTGTTCAGGCTTATCTTTTTGGCGAGCAGCGAACTGCCGCGATTGCGACGATGGTCAAATTCCAAAATTCGCTGCGGAATTGCTCCCATCCACACTTTTGCCTGGGCATTCATCCACCACTGCGACCAATGGCCGATGCGTGTCAACCACACGATCTCCGAGCGGGAACGGGTTTCGCCGCCACGCTGATAAGTCTGGGAATCCACGATGTCGAACAGGCGATCGCCGACTACGGAAACGCCCTTGGCGTTCCAGCGATTCATGTCCGGGTCCCAGGCCGGGAACTGATGTACGTCGAAGCGCAACCCCTGCAGACGCAGGATTTCTTCGTCGACCCTCTGGCGAAGCTGCCGGCCTTCACTGCCCCAGCGGCGCAGGCCCTTGTAACGAAGGATCGCGCTGGCCGTAATCGGTACGGGTGCCAGCAGAGGATATTTAGACTTGTTGCCGAGGCTCGGCTCGCACACTTGCGCCAGAATCGCCAGCAGCACATCGACTGTCAGTGGGGAAAAACCCTCGACGAAAGCCCACTGCTTGTCGATGCCGTTGCCGTTTTGACGCGCGATAACCGCCGCGTGATCAGGATAAATGACAATCTGTCCGCCGCGTTTTCCAAGATGCCGGTAGGTCAGGCGACCTTCCGCATCCGGAGCCCAGCCGCCCATCAGGCTGCGGGCATTGGACCCACCCTTGAACAAAGACGCGATTGCCGCGGCAACCAATGGGTTATTCGGTATTTTTCCCCACTTGTCCGGAAACGCATTGGCCAGTTTAAACGTACCTCGCCTGGCTGGATTAATTCCTTGCATACAGATCCCCATATAGGGGAAAAACTTACAGCGGTACGTAATGAGGGCGTTTCTG
>CAXMQC010000125.1:0-9663 GCA_964195285.1 Akkermansiaceae bacterium | reverse complement strand
GTGGCTTCGATCTTCATCATTGCCGGCGAACCCTCGGGCGATGTACTTGGTGCGCGTCTGATCGCAGCCTTGCGCGATCTGACAGGCGGGCAAGTCGAGATCACCGGCGTCGGCGGTGAGATGATGGGCGAGCAAGGGCTGGAGAGCCTGTTTCCGATGGAGGAACTCTCGGTGATGGGGATTGCCGAGATATTGCCCCACCTACCCCGACTTCTGCGCCGGATCAGGGAAACAGCGGTGGCGGTTGATCGGGCCGCGCCGGATGCTTTGGTGACCATCGATTCGCCGGATTTCACACGACGTGTGGTGCGCCGCGTCACCGACCGATCGATCCCGCGTATCCATTATGTGGCGCCCACCGTATGGGCTTGGCGGCCATGGCGCGCGAGGGGATTCGCGCGGGATTTCTCGCATCTCCTGGCATTATTGCCGTTTGAACCTCCCTGGTTCGAACGGGCGGGTTTGTCCTGCGATTTCGTTGGCCATCCGGTAATAGAAACCGGCGCCGGCAAGGGAGACGGGCCGGCTTTTCGGCAACGCCACGGCATCGCCGCCGATACACCGGTCGTTTGTGTATTGCCGGGCAGCAGGCGTGGCGAGGTCGGCCGGTTGGCCGGTGATTTCGGGTCTGCGCTGAAACTATTGGCGGAACATCGGCCTGGAATACGGCCCGTGGTCCCGACCATTGAGACCATGGCGCCGATGGTCCGCGAGATGGCGGCGAACTGGCCGGGACCGCCGATCATGGTACGGGGCGAGGCCGAGAGATACGCCGCCATGGCCGCCTCGGACGCCGCCCTGGCGGCATCCGGCACCGTTGCGCTGGAACTGGCGCTGGCCCGCGTGCCCACTGTGATTGCCTACCGCGTCGCCGCGCTGACCCATTTCGTGGTGCGCCGGTTGCTCAGTGTCGACTACGGGAACCTGGTCAATATTATCGAGGACCGCGAAATCGTGCCCGAACTGATCCAGGGCGACTGTCAGCCGGAGAGGCTGGCAAGCACATTGGAGCGGATGCTTGGTCCGGACGGTGCGGCCCAGGTCGAAGCGGTCCGCCCGGCCTTGTCGCAACTGGGGCTGGGTGGCTTCGCCCCCAGCCGGCGTGCCGCGCAAGCCGTACTTGACATTGTCGCCCGATCCGGGACATGAACGGAGCCGGGCAATACAGGCCACTGACTTCAGGAGAGAGCGCGTATGAGCGATAACATCGATACCAGCAAATTCCGATTTCTGCACACGATGATCCGGGTGAGAGATCTTGACAAATCTATTGATTTTTATACCCGTTTACTGGGAATGAAGCTGACTCGAAAAAACGATTACCCGTCAGGTGAATTCACGTTGGCCTTCATCGGCTATGGCGATGAGTCGGAAACGACAGTGATCGAACTGACCCACAATTGGGGCCAGGAAGAACCTTACGATCTTGGTAATGCGTTCGGCCATTTGGCGGTCGGCGTGCCGGATATCTACGGCACATGCGAGCAACTGGAGAAAGAGGGCGTAAGTATCCCGCGCCCGCCAGGCCCGATGAAGCATGGCGGTTCGGTCATCGCCTTTATTGAAGATCCTGATGGCTACAAGATCGAATTGATCGAACGGACATAACCCGCATAAGACTGGACGAAAAAAAGGCGGCCACCGATCAGTTGGCCGCTTTCTTTCCATGCATGGCGCCGCGTCAGCCCCGATTTTCGATGGGCACGTAGGGCCGTTTGGTATGGCCGGTGTAAAGTTGACGGGGGCGCCCGATTTTCTGTTGCGGGTCCTCGATCATTTCCTTCCACTGGGCGATCCAACCCACGGTGCGGGCCAGCGCGAACAACACGGTGAACATCGAGGTCGGGAAGCCCATGGCTTTCAGGATAATGCCGGAATAGAAGTCGACATTCGGGAACAGTTTGCGCTTCACGAAATAGTCGTCTTCCAGCGCAATGCGCTCCAGTTCCATGGCCAGGTCGAGCAGCGGTTCATGCTGTACGCCAAGCTCTTCCAGCACTTCGTGACAGGATTGACGGAGCACCGCGGCGCGTGGATCGTAGTTCTTGTAGACCCTGTGGCCGAAACCCATCAGCCGGAACGGGTCGTCCTTGTCCTTGGCGCGCTGGACGAATTCGGGGACGCGGTCCTTGGATCCGATTTGGCCCAGCATGGTAAGCACCGCCTCGTTGGCGCCGCCGTGGGCGGGACCCCACAAAGATGCAATACCGGCAGCGATGCAGGCGAACGGGTTGGCGCCCGACGAACCGGCGAGGCGTACCGTCGAAGTCGAGGCATTTTGCTCGTGATCGGCATGCAGGATGAAAATGCGGTCCATGGCCCGGGCCACGGAACGCCGGATATTATATTCCTCGCAGGGCGTCGCAAAGGTCATATGCAGGAAGTTCGCGGCATATGACAGGTCGTTGCGCGGATAGACGAATGGTTGGCCGGTCGAGTATTTGTAGGCCCAGGCGGCGATCGTCGGCATCTTCGCAATCAGCCTGTGCGAAGCAATGACGCGCTGTTTCTCGTCATAGATATCGGTCGAATCGTGATAGAAGGCGGACAAGGCGCCGACAATGCCGACCATGATGGCCATCGGATGGGCATCGCGCCGGAAACCACGATAAAAATATTGCAGCTGTTCATGCAGCATCGTGTGATAGGTGATATGGGTTTTGAAGGCTTCCTTGCTGTCTGAGGTTGGCAATTCTCCCTCAAGCAAAAGCTGACATACTTCAAGGAACGTGCTGTTTTCAGCTAATTCTTCAATCGAATATCCGCGATATAGAAGAATGCCTTCCTCGCCGTCAATATAAGTGATTCCGGATTCACATGACCCGGTCGAGGTGTAGCCGGGGTCGTAAGTGAAATAGCCGGTCTGGCTATAAAACTTTCTGACGTCGACGACCGATGGGCCCACGGCACCGTCCATTATCGGAAATTCGAAACTCTTGCCGCTGCGGTGGTCGTTCATGGTCATGACATCCCCGGTAACACCGGGTTTTATGGCTGAGAATACCTCGCTCATATTTGGCCTCGCAATCTGTTGTCAGGTAGCGCTGAGCCAGCTGTTGTATGGCTGGCATTGCTGCGCCGCAGCATCATAATTTAGCGTTGGCCAATTATAACCCGACAGGACCGCCGGGGCAAATCGGATGGCTAAACTGTTATGCGCTTGGGACCGCACGCAATCGCGCCAAGCTTTCCTCGCGGCCCAGAACCTCCATGATTTCAAATATACCGGGGGAGATATTGGATCCCGTGAGCGCGGCGCGCAGGGGTTGCGCGATCTTGCCAAGGCCCAGCCCCTTCGACTCCGCGTGGGTGCGAACGATATCTTCCAACGCACCAGCTTGCCAATTGTCAAGCTCACCAAACAATGCGGCGACCTCATGCACCAGCGCCGCGCCGTCGCCGGTCAGCAGCTTGGCGGCCTTTTCAATTATCAGCGGATATTTTGGCGCGCGTAGATAAAACAACGCACTTTCAGCAAGTTCCGTCAGGGTTTTCGCACGTTGTTTGAGGCCATCCATGCCGGCCACCAAAATGGTGCGGCTGCTCTCATCAATTTGCTGGGACAGTTCGGCGGCGAGGCGCGGCAGGATCAGTTCGACGAGGCGCGGGTTGTCGGCCTCGCGGATATAGTGGCCGTTCAGGTTTTCAAGCTTGTTGAAATCGAAGCGGGCCGGCGAGCGTCCGATTGCATCCAGGTCGAACCATTCGATGGCTTGCACGGTACTGATGGTTTCCTCGTCGCCGTGGGCCCAGCCAAGGCGCAGCAGGTAGTTGCGCATGGCTTCGGGTAGGTAACCCATATCGCGATAGGCCTCGACACCCAGGGCGCCATGTCGCTTCGACAGTTTCGCACCGTCGGGTCCGTGGATCAGGGGCACATGGGCGAATTCCGGAACGTCCCAGCCCAGGGCCTGGTATAGCAATGTCTGGCGCGCCGCGTTGGTCAGGTGGTCGACCCCGCGCACGATGTGGGTGATGCCCATGTCATGATCGTCGACCACGACGGAATGCATGTAGGTGGGCGTGCCGTCGCCACGCATCAACACCATGTCGTCCAGCTGGTCGTTGGCGATCCGCACCTCGCCCTGGACCAGGTCCCGAATTACCGTTTCGCCCTGTTGCGGCGCCTTTAGTCGGATCGCCGGTTTGACGCCCGCGGGCGCCTCGGCGGGGTCGCGGTCGCGCCACCGACCATCATAGCGCGGCGGGCGGCCCTCGGCACGTGCCGCCTCCCGCATTTCCGTCAGTTCCTCGGGTGTTGTAAAGCAACGGTAGGCGAGGTTCCGTTCCAGCAGGTCATCGACTACGGTCGCATGGCGCGCCTGGTTGGGCGACTGATAAATTTCCTTACCGTCCCAGTCCAGCCCCAGCCACTGCAGCCCGTCGAGAATGGCCTGAATCGCCTCGGGCGTCGACCGAACGCGGTCGGTGTCTTCGATGCGCAACAGATAGCGGCCACCGTGATGGCGGGCGAATAACCAGTTGAACAGCGCCGTGCGGGCGCCGCCGATATGCAGGAATCCCGTCGGTGACGGTGCGAACCGGGTTACAACGGACATTGTAGCTCCTCAAATGGACCTGTCGGTGGCACGATGCAGGGCCGGGGTGTAACACAATGGCGCGCGTCCCGGCAAAATCGTTTTGTCACAACGGAAGAGTAATCGGAACGGCCTATGCCATGAATGGCCTGTGGAGTTTGGCGGCGGGCGCTGAAACTTACCTCGCGAACCTCGTGGCTGGCGAGCGTGAGCGCTGGTTGCTGTGGGCGCCGGTATTCTTCGGCACCGGCGTCGGTGTCTATTTCGGCTTGCCGTCGGAGCCACCGGCCCCTGCGGGTATCGTGGTTATGGCCGCTGCCGGTCTTGTCGCCTGGCGCCTGCGGTCGAACCTCGTTTGGGCGTTGGTCGTCTTGGCAATTGCGGCCGGCGCGGCGGGATTTGCGGCGGCCCAGTTTCGCACCCACCTGGTGGCCGCGCCGGTTCTGGAAAAAAGCTATGGGCCTGCAGGGGTGACCGGGCGTGTGGTGCGGGTCGAATTGCGGCCCGACGGGCCAAGGGTGACGCTGGAGCAAGTATCCCTGAAACGGGTAGACGCGGCGTCGACGCCGGCGTTGGTACGAATCAAGCTGCGCCGGGGAGACATTGTCGATATCGGCGACCGTATCGATGTTTTCGCCAAACTTTCGCCGCCATCGGCGCCGGCCGCGCCGGGTATCTATGATTTCCAGCGCCGATCCTGGTTTCAGAGGCTCGGCGCGGTTGGGTTCGCCATGGGGCGGGTGCGGCCGGCGACCGGCCCTGCCGAGGAGAGTTGGTCGCCAACCTTGTTCATGGCGGCGCTGCGGCTGCACATGACCGAACGCATTCGGGCGACATTACCCGGTGAATCGGGTGCGATCGCGGCGGCTCTGATGACCGGCGACCGCAGCGCCATATCACAGCAATCACTCGATTCCATGCGCGACTCGGGATTGGCCCATCTGTTGGCGATATCCGGCCTGCATCTGGGATTGGTGGCGACGACGCTATTTTTTGGCTTACGCGCGCTGCTGGCGCTGTCTGAGCGGTTGACGCTGCGCCATGCGATCAAGAAATGGGCGGCGGTCGCGGCGATTGCCGGTAGTTTCACGTATCTTCTGTTGGCCGGCGCGACGGTGCCGACCCAGCGCGCCTTTGTGATGACCGGTCTGGTATTGCTGGCGGTCTTGCTGGACCGGCAGGCAATTTCGATGCGGCTCGTCGCCTGGGCCGCGATGATCATTCTTGTGATCACCCCGGAAAGCATGCTTGGCGCAAGCTTCCAGATGTCGTTTGCCGCCGTGGTCGCCCTGGTTGCCTTCTACGAGGCATTTCGGGCCAGGTTCAGCGTAATACGGATGGCCGCCGGCCACGCGCTTGCCGGGCGTATCGCGCTATATGGCGGCGGGGTCGCCGCGACAACCGTCATAGCCAGTTTCGCCACCGGCCTGATTGCCTTGCATCATTTCGCTCGAATTGCCGTTTTCGGCCTGCCGGCCAATATGCTGGCGGTGCCGCTGACCGCGCTGTGGATCATGCCGTGGGCGGTGATCACCGCCATATTGATGCCGTTCGGCCTGGAAGGATTGCCGCTGATCCTGATGGGCTGGGGGATTGACGGTCTGTTGTGGATCGCCGCTGAAATTTCCGCCTGGCCCGGAGCGGTGCGTCCGGTCGCGGCATTGCCCGTCGGCGGGCTGATACTGATAGCCCTGGGCGGGTTATGGCTTTGCCTGTGGCGGCGGCGTTGGCGGTATGCCGGACTGTCCGGGATATTGGCCGGTCTGGCGAGCCTGTGGATGCTGCAGGGCCCCGATATATTGGTCTCCGACGATGGCAAGCTGATGGCCGTGCGCATGGCCGATGGGCGATTGAGCGTTTCCGAGCGGCGGCGTGAACGGCGCATCACCGGATACTGGCTGGAACAGGAAGGGCAGGGAGAAAGCCTCTATTGGCCGGAGAACGGCGAAAGCGCGGACGGGCGCCTGCGCTGCGATGAGTTGGGCTGCATCTATCGGGCCGGAGGACGGACGGTCGCGTTGTTGCGGGACGCAATGGCCCATGATGAGGACTGCCGGATTGTCGACATCCTGATCAGCCAGCGACCGGTGAACGGCCAGTGCCCGGCGCCCTCGCTGATCATCGACCGCTTCGATTTGTGGCGCCATGGCGCCACCGCCATTTGGCTCGACGGGCCGGAAAACAAGGTCCGCACGGTCGCACAATACCAAGGTGCGCGGCCTTGGTCGTCGCGGACAGATCGCGGGCAGGCGCGGTAATCAGGGTCCAAAAACCAACGGCCGGGCGTTGAAGGCCCGGCCGCATGGTCGATCAAAAATCAAACTCGACTAGTAACTGCGCATCAGCCCAACTAGGCGGCCCTGGACGCTGACGCGGTCGGGCCCGAAAATGCGGGTTTCAAACGCGGGATTTGCGGCTTCCAGCGCAATGGAGTGCCACTTGCGGAGAATTCGCTTCAGGGTGACTTCGGCATCGTCGACTAGGGCCACGACGATTGTTCCGTTGTCGGCGGTTTCGCAACGCTGGATCAGCACTGTGTCGCCGTCGAAGATGCCGGCCTCGATCATCGAATCGCCTTCGACCTTAAGCGCATAATGTTCGCCGCCGCCAATCATCGAGGCAGGGATATCGACGTTGCCGCCATGATCGTTTAACGCCTCGATCGGTGTGCCGGCCGCGATTTTTCCCAATACCGGCAGCGAAATATTATCGCCCTCGACAGCGGAAGGCGCCGGTTTGAAGTCGGGGCGCACGACGTTGCCCTTGGCGCCACCACCCATGTTGTCTGGCAGTTTGACGACTTCCAACGCGCGTGCCCTGTGCGGCAGGCGGTGAATGAATCCGCGTTCCTCCAGACCGGTTATCAGGCGATGGATGCCCGATTTTGATTTCAGATTGAGTGCATCTTTCATCTCGTCAAATGAAGGAGATACGCCGGTTTCATCAAGGCGTTTATTAATAAAACTGAGAAGTTCGTATTGCTTGCGTGTAAGCATCTCTGTGTCATCCCCCGGATCATGCTGCCCCATGGCTGCGGCGGCGTTGCTCTGATCGATGGTTCCTCGATGGCGGAACCGACTGACTTCCGATGGATAGCCTGAGGCTTCACCAGCTCGACGGTTTCAATCTAGTGGTTTGGTGTTACCGGAACACCACATATAGAACAAAACCAAAACATACCCACATGTTCTAGTTTGGTTCTCTTTTGCGGTCAAGGGGGAAAAATCGTCTAAACACCGAATTTTTTGTCAGGCGCCGTGCAGACCACCGGGTATCGGGATGACCGGTACGCGCTCACCGGCTGCCAGGGCAGGGGCTTTTGGCGGCCTTACGACCAGGCAATCGGCCTGGGCCAGCATGTTCAACATCGAACTGTCCTGCCGGGTGAAGGGGGTAACCAGCAACTCGCCGTCGCTGTTGTTTGTCAGGGCGCCACGCAGGTAATCCTGCCGTTCGTCATTTTCCGCCAGCGGCTCGGTAAGGCGGGCGGTCGGGCTGTGTTCACCGTCGCTTGCGTCCATCCCCAACATTTTGGCCAGAGACGGGCGCAGGTAGAGAATGGCGCAAACCAGCGCCGATACCGGGTTGCCCGGCAGACCTAGCACCGGCGTATCGCCGACATGGCCGAAAATCAGCGGTTTTCCGGGCCGCATGGCAATTTTCCAGAAGCCCAGTTCGAAACCGATTTCACCCAGTACACTCTGCACCAAATCATGGTCGCCAACGGATGCGCCACCGCTGGTCAGCAGCAGATCCGCACCCTTGGCGCCGCTCGCCATTGCGGCCAGCGCCTCGCGGTCGTCTGGCGCGATACCGAGTACGTAGGGGTCGCCACCGAAGACCCTGACCATGGCCGACAAACCGAAGCTGTTGGAACTGACAATCTGATTCGGGCCGACCGGATCGCCCGGCATGACGATCTCGTCGCCGGTAACCAGGATGGCGACGCGCGGGCGGCGGTGCACCATGAGCCACGGCGTGTTCATCGCGGCCGCGAGGGCGGTGTCGCGGGCGGTCAGCAATCGGCCGGCCCGCAGGAGCACGTCTCCTTCGCTGAAATCAAGACCCGCCGGACGCACGAACCGGCCTTCCGGCGCGTCTTCAAGCACCGTTATCGTGCCGTCCCCGGGTTCGGTATTTTCCTGCATGATGATGGCATTGGCGCCGTCGGGCACCGGACCGCCGGTGAAGATCCGCACCGCCTCGTCCTCTCCGACCTTACCCTTAAAGGCGTCGCCAGCCGGCGCCTCGCCGACCACGGTCAGGGTCACGGGAACCTTTTGCACGTCTTTGGCACGCACCGCATAGCCGTCCATGGCGGACACCGCCGCCGGCGGCTGGGTCCGGCGGGCAACAATATCCTCGGCCAATACCCGGCCCAAACCGTCCGCGACACCAATTTGTTCGGCCGGCAGTGGTGTCATGGCGCCAAGGATGCGCTCCAGGGCTTGTTCGACGGACAGCATCAATCGGCCCTGTATTCGCCGGATTTACCGCCGGCCTTGTGGATCAGTCGGATATCCGCGATGCGCATGCCGCGATCCACCGCCTTGCACATGTCGTAGACTGTCAACGCCGCCACCGAAACCGCGGTCAATGCCTCCATTTCAACGCCGGTGCGGCCCTTCAGCTTGGCCGTCGCGGTGATATCCACGGCGTTGCGCGCCTCGTCGACGGTAAGGTCGAGCTTGACCGAAGTCAGGGCCAGCGGGTGGCAGAGCGGGATCAGGTCGGGGGTGCGCTTGGCGCCCATGATGCCGGCCAGCCGCGCTACGGACAGCACGTCGCCCTTGCTAACGCCACCAGCGAGAATCTTGCGGACCGTCTCCGGCTCCATTATCACGCTGCCGGCGGCGGTAGCAGTACGCTCGGTAATGTCCTTGTCCGAGACATCGACCATCAGGGCCTTGCCCTCGCTATCGAAATGGGTGAATTCAGGCACTTTGCAAAATCCTTCGTATCACGATCAGACCCCTAGATCAGGCGGCAACGGGATCGGTCAACAGCGCCGCCGTGGCCGCCGCAACATCCTGCTGACGCATCAGCGATTCCCCGATCAAGAAGCAGCGTGCCCCAGCCTGCGCCATGCGCGCGAGATCTTCCGGACCGTACAGCCCGCTTTCAC
>CAXMQC010000124.1:0-7960 GCA_964195285.1 Akkermansiaceae bacterium | reverse complement strand
CGCGCGGCGCCGGCCCTGGATGCGGGCCGGGTCTGGCATGTGTCCCTGCCGCTGGATGCCGATGCGATGCATTTGGCCGCGCGCGAGCTGGTCGGCAAGCATGATTTTTCGAGTTTCCGGGCCGCCGTATGCCAGGCGGATTCGCCGGTGAAGACGCTGGATGTTCTCATGGTTTCGCGCGTCGCCGACGAGGTTCATATTACCGCCTCGGCCCGCTCGTTCCTGCATAATCAGATACGGATACTGGCCGGGACACTGCGACAGGTCGGCGAGGGCAAATGGTCCGCCGATGACGTACGCCGCGCGCTGGAGGCATGCGACCGGGCCGCCGCCGGCCCGACCGCCCCGCCCGAGGGGCTGTACCTGACCCGGGTCGACTATTGAAAAGCCCGGTCGCTTTGCAGCGGCCGGGCTTCGATCCAGGGGATAAGGGTAAAACGGGTAACTACAGCGCGGTGCTGACGATTATCTCTTTCAACATGTTGACGCTTACGAATTCCAGACCAACCAGCATGGCCGCGTAACCGCCGTTCAGGCCCAGCGCGTGGCGCAGTATGAACCAGTGATAGGTCCACAGCACGGCGAGCAGCGAAAGCCCCGCGATGAAGCCGTTGCCATCATGGATGATGCCCGACAGCTTGCCGGTCAAAAACAACAGCGCGACCAGAACGTAGGGCACATGCATCCAGTTGTAGGCCGCTACGTAACGGAAAAAATTCTTGTCGCAGTTCAGGATGCCGGTCAACCGATCGACGATCAGCGGCCAGGCGACGAACCAGCACAGCGTATACATGCAGAACTGGGCCAGGGTGGCGCCCAACAGGCCGAACTGTTCGGCAAGCGCGCCGAAACTGTTGCGGCCGACATCGGGCGAGACGTACTGGGCGCCGAGGGTCAGGATGAAGACCGGCAGGATGACGGCCGCGGCCCAGTAGGAACGCAGCGCGCCGGCATGGCTGCTTTCGAACAGGGATGCGGCGCGCGGATCGCGCAGGAACATCCGCCAGGTCGCGTACAGGCCACGGGTCGTCTCTTGAAATGCAATGGATTGCGACACGGATCAATTTCCCCGAACAGACATTTTTTAAGCCGGGGAATAGTAATCTTTAAATAGTTACCAACTTGCTAATACCAAGGAGCGTTGATAAAGACCCATTTGATGGGGCTTTATCAACGCTCCTTGATATAACGCGGTGCGGCAAGTCGTGAATCAACGAAACAGAATAAGGGGTTCGCGGTTTGTTGGCCCCGTATCAGGCGAAATAATCGTCGATCACCGCATGATATATGGCAGTCAGATGTTCGATATCGGCGACCGCGACGCGTTCGTCGATTTTGTGCATGGTCTGGCCGACCAGTCCGAAATCCAGCACCGGGCAGTGGTCCTTGATGAAACGGGAATCGGATGTGCCGCCGGTGGTGCTCAGTTCCGGGCGAACACCCAGCACTTTCTCGACCGCCGCGCCGACCAGATCGCTCAACGGGCCCGGTGGCGTATAGAAGCTTTCGCCGCTGACCCTGATGTCCAGGTCCCAGGCCGCGCCGCCGGCGGCCTCGTCCAGTTTCCGGCGCAGCATCGCGGTCAGTGAGTCGGATGTATGCAGGTCGTTGAAGCGCACATTGAAGGCGGCGCGGGCCGAACCCGGGATGATGTTGGCCGCCTCCATGCCGGATTCGATGCCGGTGACCTGCAGGACCGACGGCTGGAAATGTTCCGACCCTTCGTCCAGGGGGTCTGCGGTCAGCGCAGCCAGCATCGCGATCAGGCGATGCGCCGCGTTGTCCGCCAGATGCGGATAGGCGGCATGGCCCTGGACGCCATCGACGGTCAGCATGCCGTTCAGGCTGCCGCGCCGGCCGATCTTGATCATCTCGCCCAATGTTTCGGGATTGGTCGGCTCGCCGGTGATGCAGGCATCCAGTGTCTCGTCATGCTCGACCAACCAGCGCAGCATCTTGGCGGTGCCGTTGATCGCCGGGCCTTCCTCGTCGCCGGTGATCAGCAGGCTGACCGAACCCGCTATCGGGCCGTTGTCCAGGCGCCGCGCCACGGCCGCGATCCAGCAGGCGATGGCGCCCTTCATGTCGGCGGCGCCCCGGCCATGGACGATGCCGTCGCGGACCTCGCCGGAGAACGGATCGTTGCTCCATTGGTCCAGCGGGCCCGTCGGCACCACGTCGGTATGCCCGGCGAAACAGAGGTTTGGGCCGGCCTCGCCAAGGCGGGCATAGAGATTGTCGACGTCCGGCGTGCCGGCATCGGAAAACCGCAGCCGGTGGCAGGTAAAGCCCAGCCCCTCCAGCACGCCCTGCAACAGATCCAGCGCGCCGCCCTCTTCCGGCGTGACGCTGGGGCAGCGGATCAAATCCTGGGTAAGGGCGACCGGGTCGATCATGGGTACCGAGTGATCTCATACTTCGAGGCGGGCCTGCGGCCCTCCCCGGCATGAGGCTCCACCGCTTGTACCCTCATCCTGAGGAGGCGCGAAGCGCCGTCTCGAAGGGTGAGGTCGCGCCGCCGTCCGGACATCACCCTAATCCCGCAACAAATCGTTGATCGAGGTCTTCGAGCGGGTGCGTTCATCGACGCGCTTGACGATGACCGCGCAATATAGCCCCGGACCCGGCGAGCCGTCGGGCAGGTTCCGGCCCGGCAGGGTCCCCGACACCACCACCGAATAGGCCGGCACGCGGCCCATGAAAACCTCGCCGGTGGCGCGGTCGATGATTTTCGTTGAGGCGCCGATATAGACGCCCATGGAGAGCACCGAGCCTTCCTCGACGATGACGCCCTCGACGACCTCGGATCGCGCGCCGATGAAGCAGTTGTCCTCGATGATCACCGGGTCGGCCTGCAGCGGCTCCAGCACGCCGCCGATGCCGACGCCACCGGACAAATGCACGTTCTTGCCGATCTGCGCGCAGGACCCGACGGTCACCCAGGTGTCGACCATGGTGCCGCTGTCCACATAGGCGCCCAGATTGACGAAGCTGGGCATCAGGATCACCCCCGATGCGATATGGGCCGAATGGCGCACGATGCAGTGCGGCACCGCGCGGAAACCGGCCGCGCGGAATTGGGCCTCGTCCCAGCCGTCGAACTTCGAGGGTACCTTGTCCCACCAGGTCGCGCCGCCCGGCCCGCCCGGAATTGGCGTCATGTCGTTCAGCCGGAACGACAGCAGCACCGCCTTCTTGAGCCACTGGTTGACGACCCAGCCGTCCGGGCCCTTCTCGGCGACGCGCGCCGTGCCGCCGTCCAGCAGGTTGAGCGCTTCCCCGACAGCCTCGCGGACCGGCCCGATGGTGTCCAGCCCGACAGTGTCCCGGTCTTCCCAGGCGGCATCGACGGTTGCTTGCAGGTCGGCGTGGCTCATGACGGTGGTCTCTTCCTTCGCGGTGTTCAAATCAAATCCAAGGCGGAAACGGGCGCGACAATGGTTTGCTATGCACGCTCTGTCAAGCGGGCCAGTCTCGCTTTCGATGAGGGCAAAGCGCTGATCACTCTGGCAACCCGGCCAGCCGTAGCGCCTCGGCGTACTTCTCGAAGTATTCCGGTCTGATCTGCCCCACCCGGTCCTTGAGATTAGAGATGCGTAGCTCGGGATCGAGGTGGAGCGCCTGGGCAATGAACCGCCGCGCTTCGTCTTTACGCCCGGCGCAGATATCACATGCTGCGGCGATTCGAATTCCGCTCAAGTAATTTGGCTGCTCTCGGGTCGCCGCTTCCGCCAGAGGCCAGGCCTCATCGAAACGGCCGGCAATGAAATGCGCGAATGCCGTAAAACTTTGCATAAAGAAAAATAGTGGATCGAGCGGGCTGAGTCGCATGGCATGCGCCAAATGCTCAACGGCCACGTCCGGATTGCCGTGACAGGCTCGCAGATGCCCGCTGGCGCTCCACGCGACCGCAAGGTTGGGATTGAGCGTGAGCGCGCGATCGCACAGCGCAATGCCTGATTCAGCATCGCCGGTAACATAACCAAGCGCGAGTCCGCCAAAGGATAGTGCGACGGCGTCATCCCTGCCTGATTCCGTCACCCTTCTCACGAGCCGCGCGACTTCCGCGGTCTCTTGCTCGCGGTCGGACATCCAGCCATTCGCCATCCGCCAGAAGTAACACCATGCGGCCACACCATGCGCGGCGGCAAAATCAGGGTCGAGCTCGATAGCCTTGTTGCACAACTGGAGTCCTTCGCCGACGCCGTCCTTCGTCCAGCGATAAACGCTCGCCATCCCCCGAAGATAGTAGTCGTAGGCGTCTAGGTGCTCGGTCGGTTTGCGCTTGGCGCGTTCGATTTCAGCCTGCTCGAGTTTTGGTCCGATCGCACCAATCACGCTGGAGGCTACGCGGTCTTGCAAATCAAAGATATCCTTGAGGTCGCCGTCAAAACGGTCTGCCCACAAATGGACACCTGTTGATGCTTCGATGAGTTGGCCGCTGATGCGCAATCGATCCGACGCCTTGCGGACACTCCCCTCAAGCACGTAACGCACCCCCAACTCACGACCGACTTGTTTTATATCGACGGCGCGGCCCTTATAGGTAAACGAGGAATTGCGGGCGATCACGAACAGCCAGCGCATCCGCGACAGCGCCGTGATGATCTCTTCCACGATACCGTCGGTGAAATATTCCTGCTCGGGATCGCCGCTCAGATTCTCGAACGCCAGAACCGCGATCGACGGCTTGTCGGGCAGGGATAGCTGGGCCGAATCCGGCGCGTCTTCGCTGTTGGTCCCTGGATCGGCAACGTTTGGCGCCGACTTGTCCTGCCGATGCCGAATGGCCTCATAAAGCTGCGTGGTCTCCGGCTCCGGCTTCACGCCAAGTTCGCGGTGCAGCAGGTCGTGCAGCGCTTCGTAGAGCTTGAGGGCCTGGGCGGTTTCACCCTTGTCGGCATGGATCCGAACGAGCGCGCGGCAGGCCTCCTCACGCAGCGGGTCGAGCGATAATAGCCGACGCGCGGCGGCGACGGCCCGCTTCGTTGCCCCCGACGACAAGGAGTTTCTCATAAGGGTCGCCGCGGCCTCTTCGACCAGGTCGCGCAAACGTTGCCGCTCGATCAACAACCAGTCCTCGAATGCGGCATCGCGAACGCTTATGCCGTCGAGCAAGTCGCCGCTGTAGAGTGCGATCGCCCGCTCGATCTCCTCCGGCGTTCCGGCCTCCACGAGCTGTTCGAAGGTCGCGACATCGACGGTCATCGCGGCCGGGTCGAGCCGCACCGATTGGCGGTCGGCGACAATCGCTTGTGTATCCGCCGGCTGCAGACATTTGCGGAGCCTGGCTACGGAATGTTTGAGGCTGTCACGCGCCTGGCCGTCGCCGCGGTCGCTCCACAACAGGCCCGCCAGCTTGTCGCGCGTGCGGGTCGTGCCCGGCGGCAAGGCCAGAATGGCCAGCAGGGCCCGGTCCTTCTGGCCAGGCAGATCGCGAACATCGCCGTCCGGCAATCTTACTTCAAAACCCCCGAAAAGCGTTACCTCCACGACCGCCACATATTTCTCCCTGGCCTCGACAAGGGCCATTTTTTTCAAAGTAAACGCGTTTTCCCGATCGATACAACGGCAAATTCCCGCAATCCCGTTCTATTCCCGCACCGTGTCACGGGTTCATCCCGGTAGGTGCAGTACGAATCCATTCATCGAATGAACATGTCCTTCAGAAAAGGAGACAGAACGATGCAAACGAACAAAGCCCCGGCGCATGACAACCACAAAACGAACCACGAAGACACCGTTGGCGTGCCGGCATGGGTGGGATTGCATCCCGTTAGCGTCGTGACCCAGGGAACGCCGTTACGGCCCGTCGAACAAATGATGGGCGCGCAGTCCGGCGTCTACCGGCTGATCGTGGCGCTGGAAAGAATTCGCTTGCCAAAATCGATCCTGTCGATCCGCGGCTTGTTTACGGCCCGCCTGACACGGCTGGTCCGCGGTTAGGTCGCGGCGGTCGGTACGACCTCTTCCAGCCAGGCCGTCACGTCGTCGGTTACGTGATGCACATGGTTGGGGTCTTGCGCATCGTCGCCGGTCCAGTTGTAGTGGGTGCGCACCCAGACCGTGGTCATGCCCAGGGCGGCGGCGGGTTCCAGATTGACCGACATGTCGTCCAGCATCACCGCCGCCTTGGCCGGGACGCCGTAGTCGGCGACGATCTGCGCATAGGGAACCGGGTTCGGCTTGCAGATGTAATCGGCGTCGATGATATCGAAGATCGCCTCGAAATGATGCGCCACGCCGAGCCGTGCCATGACATTTTCCGCGTGCCCGGTGTCGGCGTTGGTGAAGATCAGCTTGCGCCCCGGCAGGCGGCCGAGCGCGGCGTCCAGAGCCGGATTCGGCTTGACCGGCGACAGGTCGATATCATGCACGTAATCCAGGAAACCGGCCGGGTCCATGTCATGATTGGCGATCAGGCCCGACAGGGTGGTGCCATGTTCGAGGAAATATTTGCGGCGGATGCGGGTCGCCTCTTCCTCGCCAACCTTGAAATAATCCATCAGGAATTTGCGCATGCGAATATGGATCTGGTCGAACAGCCGGCATTCGGCCGAATAGAGTGTGTTGTCCAAGTCGAAGAGCCAGACCTCCGCGTCAACCAGGGCCTGGCGCTGTTCGTCGGTCATAAGGCCTCCGCATGGGCAGGTCCGCAACCAACGCCGCGCTGCCCAGGTCCATTAAACCTCCTCACACGTGCCTCATCCTGAGCCTGTCGAAGGATGCATATCCGGGTGGGTTCCGTCCTGGAAAGCGGCGATTTATGCCGGTCTGCGAGCGAAGGCCTGCCTGGCTGGGCAGATCTGCCGAGTGGCGCATCCTTCGACAGGCTCAGGATGAGGGTCGGTGGGCTTGCCGTTATCGCATCCGCACAAACTATTCCCATCACAAACCTTCTCAATCACCGCGGATCAGGGTGCCGGACCCGTCGGGCGTGAACATTTCCAGCAGCATCGAATGGGGCACCCGGCCGTCCAGGATGACCGCCGCCTCGACGCCGGCTTCGATCGCCTCGATGCAGGTCTCGATCTTGGGTATCATGCCGCCGGTCAGGGTGCCGTCCTTCATGTAGCCGCGTGCCTGGCCCACCGTCATCTCGGGGATCAGCGCGCCCGATTTGTCGAGCACGCCTTCCACATCGGTCAGCAGCAGAAGGCGCGTGGCCCCGACCGCGCCGGCCACTGCGCCGGCGGCGGTATCGGCGTTGATATTGTAGGTCTGGCCATTCTCGTCGGCGCCCAGCGGCGCGATGACCGGGATGAAGTCGGTCGGTTTCAAGGCATCCAGGATATGCGGGTTCACGGCTGCCGGCTCGCCGACGAAGCCGAGATCGAGAACTTTTTCGATATTGGAATCCGGGTCGGCCACCGTGCGCCGCAGCTTGCGCGCGCGGATCAGGTTTCCGTCCTTGCCCGAGATGCCGATTGCCCGCCCGCCGGCCTTGGTGATGCCGGCGACGATCCGTTTGTTCAACAGGCCCGACAGCACCATTTCGACAACCTCGACGGTCGCCTCGTCGGTGACGCGCAGCCCGTCGACGAACTCGCTGTTGATGGCCAGCCGCTCCAGCATCTTGCCGATCTGGGGCCCGCCGCCATGCACCACAACCGGGTCGATGCCGACCTGCTTCAACAGCGTCACGTCATGGGCGAAAGCCGATGCCAGCTTGTCGTCGCCCATGGCGTGGCCGCCATATTTGATCGCCAGGGTCTTGCCGGAATAGCGGCGCATGAAGGGCAGGGCCTCGGTCAGGATTCCCGCCTTCTCCAGCCAGTCTTTTTGCCGTTTCGACTTGTCGTTCATCGCAAATATCCCATGCGCCTCATTGATTCAAGTTTTCCGGCACCAGCCCGCTCCCCCGCCCGGCCGCCCATCGGTATCGTACAATGTGGGTGGCGGGGCGGGGGAGCGGGCTGGTGCCGGAAAACTTGAAACAATGAGGCGCCTGGGATATTGG
>CAXMQC010000123.1:0-2548 GCA_964195285.1 Akkermansiaceae bacterium | reverse complement strand
CTGTCACCAAAATAGACCGATCGCGATTGCCCGTTAGATGACTGCAACAACGACGAGCTGACGAGACACATTTTATCATCGATCATAACTTGTCTCTGAGTGCTTCGTAAGGAGTGTCGCCGATCAGTTTGCGCCACTTGTAGAACCGTCGGCTCGCTCGTGCGGGCGTGTTAGTTGAGGTCATTGATGGTGCTCAAACATTCGTGAGCATACCATGGTGATCATTGGATTCGATAGAACGTCTTGCCCTTCACGAGACTACTCGGATTTGTAAGGTCACGCTCTCAGGCAGACGATGTGCCGTCAGAATTTAGAGCGAGAACGGTCGCGCATCTGATAGCACTGCTACTTGACCCGTCAACAGGGAGCTCGACGTGTCGAGGACGAAGGCGCGAAGCGTTGTTAGTCGATGACTGACATGGTCGATTGCTGTCTTCCGCAGCGCAGCAAATCAGCAGTTTTCTACCCTTCGGGAATGTCGGCTAAGTCGGCTTACCGGACTTTCGCGGTCACCAGAGATTCGGCCGTTTTGGGTCGACTCCGGCCGCCGCTCCTCGATCTACCTTGAAGGCCGCTGTGGGTCAGACGCGGCCATTCCGCGCGACCTCAAATTACGTCCGCTTATAGCTGTGAATCGGATAGGTTCGAAGGACCTTTGGGCGGTTAGCCGGCGACAAGATATATGAAGAACAGGATCGCAGACCAGCAGAGGATGCTGGACATGATAACAAACAGAAACGTCTTGCGCGTCGACCATTCCTGCTCGGCTTCTTCGGCGATATGATAGATATTGCCGGCGTGCCGGTCCCCCAGCAATCTTTCCAGTGTAAGACCCAAAAGCGGCGCTATTTCGCGTGCGTCGAATTGCAGCGAGTCCCCGTCCCTGAAATCGTATGTTCCGTTGTAGTCGCTCATGCCCAGACTTCCCCAATCAGCCGCTGCCGAAGCGGCGCGAACAGCCTTCGAGAGAAGTTGCGGGCGTATTTCCGTTTTCCGCATTCGTCCCAAGAACTGCAGGACATTCCATCAGGTGAACCTTTAGGAATTCTCTTTTAGTATACGTATGGTCGATTTTGCGCCAGCCCGAAGGGACGCCTTAGAGATTCTTAGCTTCGGGAAAGTTAATGTCTCGTAATAAATGTTCTAAGACAATGCGTTAAGGTGGCACTCCGAGTCAAAATAGTGCCAAATAGCGGAAGTATTCAGGGCGCGTTCCGCAGGAAATACCGCCGTGTCGTTGCTAATACCAAGGAGCGTTAATAAAGACCCATTTGAGGGGGCTTTATGCGCCGGCGCCGAACTGCCCAGCCTTCACGCCGGCGGCGGGGCGACCACCTTGGCGTAGGCATCGCCCTCTACCGTGCGTCCTACATTGGCGAAGACGTCGAGGGTAACCTCGAAGGCCGCGCGGGTGATCGCCACATGTGGGCTCCAGTTGCCGAGCTTCTGGTAGGCCTCGATGGTGCCGGCCAGCACGGACTGGTCGATATCGGGGAAATGGTCGCGCTCTACCGCCGCGATCTCGGCGGCCGGGGTTTCGTTGATCCACAGGCGTGTTTTGGCGTAGGCGCGGGTGAAGGCGCGGGCCATGTCGGTCGCGAGCCATTCGCGGGTCGCCGCAAGGCTGGAGAAGGCGCAAGCGCCGATGGCGTCGCCCAGGCCGGTGACCACATGGCCGGCGCCGTCATGCTCCAATTGTTGCGGGGCCGGACCCTGTTGATGGATATAGTCGCCCTCGCCGGCCCGGAACGCGGCGTCCATCTCGTTCGCGTTGCCGGCGTCGACGGCGATGATCGAGCCGTAGTCCAGCCCCTGTTTCAGGCAGGCATATTTGAACATCGCCAGCGGCTGGCCGCCATGGTCGACCAGCACCCGCTTGCCGGCGAGCCTGGACCAGGCGAAATCGGCGTCGGGTTCGCGCCCGGTCAGGAAGAATCCGTCCTTCTCGTTGACTTGGGCGAAATGGACGGCCTTCGGTTCCTCGCCCTTTTCCAGCGAGCTGAGCCCTTGTGACGGCGCGGATTGCACGACATGGGCGCTGCCATCCAGCAGGGCGGCGATCGCCGAGACACCCGGCGGCGAGATCGAAAGTTCCGGCTCCAGCCCCTCGTCGGCCAGGAATCCGCCGGCGGCGGTGGCGATCAGCGGGCTGTAGAAAGCCGAGAAACGGGTGAACTGGATATTGATGCGCGCCATGATGCGTCTTCTCCCATTCGTTTAATGTCATTTTTGAATTTTTATAGATAATTGATTGCCATTACCCGCTTATTTCCACATCGGCCCATTCCTCCAACAATTTCGCGACCGAGGTGAAATCGGAGTCGCCGCCGAATTTGGCGTTGGTGATGGCCATCATTTCGCGGATCACCGCACCGGCGACCATCGGCACCCCCAGCGCCTCGGCCTCGTCCACGCACAGCCGCACGTCCTTGTAAGCCAGACCGGTGGCGAAGCCGGAATCGAAGCTGCGCGGCAGGATGTTGCGCGGGAACTTGTCCTGGGTGGCGCTGTTGCGGCCGGTGCCGTTGTTGAAGATTTCCACCATGAC
>CAXMQC010000122.1:0-3378 GCA_964195285.1 Akkermansiaceae bacterium | reverse complement strand
ATCGACTGCGCACACCCTTCTGCCGAGGAGACTGGAAACACGATCCCATGGGTGCCATCCTTCTAATACACAACACTAATAACGGTTCATGTCGGGCTGGCCGACGGTGTGCTGGGTGCCGGCCAGCGGGACCATGGCCATCGCTGAGGCTTCCATGGTCAGCGCCGCCAGATCTTCCGGCTCCAGGCTGTGGACGTTGGTCTTGCCGCAGGCGCGGGCCATCATCTGGGCTTCAATGGTCAGCGTGTGCAGGAAATTGTAGACGCGTTCCGACGCTTCGTCGGGATCCAGCCGCTTGCGCAGCGCCGGGTCCTGCGTCGCCACGCCGACCGGGCAGCGGCCCGTGTGGCAGTGGTAGCAGTATCCCGGCTCGACCCCCATCTCGCCCTGGTAATCGGCGCCGGGAATGTCCTTGTTGCAGTTCAGCGCCATCATCGCCGAATGCCCGATGGCGATCGCGTCCGCGCCCAGCGCCAATGCCTTGGCGACGTCGCCGCCATTGCGAATCCCGCCGGCATAGACCAGCGAAATCTCGCCGGTCTTGCCGACATCGTCCAGCGCCTTGCGGGCCTGGCGGATCGCCGCGATGCCGGGCACGCCGGTTTCCTCGGTGGCCAGATGCGGCCCCGCGCCGGTGCTGCCTTCCATGCCGTCGATATAGATGCTGTCCGGGTTTGTCTTGGCCGCCATGCGGACGTCGTCATAGACGCGCGCCGCCCCCAGCTTCAGCTGGATCGGGATTTCCCCGTTGGTGGCTTCGCGGACTTCCTCGATTTTCAGGGCCAGGTCATCCGGTCCCAGCCAGTCGGGATGGCGCGCCGGCGAGCGCTGGTCGATACCGGCCGGCAGCGAGCGCATCTCGGCGACCTGGTCGGTCACCTTCTGGCCCATCAGATGGCCGCCGAGACCAACCTTGCAGCCCTGGCCGATGAAGAATTCGCAGGCATCGGCGAGTTGCAGATGATGCGGGTTGAAGCCGTAGCGCGACTGGATGCACTGATAAAGCCACTTCTCGGAGTAACGCCGCTCGTCGGGGATCATGCCGCCCTCGCCCGAGCAGGTAGCGGTACCGGCCATGGTGGCGCCGCGGGCCAGCGCGGTCTTGGCTTCGTAACTCAGTGCGCCGAAGCTCATCCCCGTGATGTAGACGGGAATATCGAGTACCAGCGGCCGCTTGGCCATTGGGCCGAGAACCGTTTTGGTCTCGCATTTCTCGCGATAGCCCTCGATCACGAACCGCGTCAGCGTACCGGGCAGGAAGGTCAGCTCGTCCCAGGTCGGGATTTTCTTGAACAGTGAAAATCCGCGCATGCGGTAGCGGCCAAGTTCCGACTTGATATGGATGTCGTCGATGACCTCGGGGGTAAAGATCCGGCTCTTGCCGAGACTGTAGCGATTCCGTTTGCCCGGCTCGGGTGCGGCGTCTTCGGCGACTTTTTTCGTAGCAGACATGATGTTTCGTCCTCACCAAATGTTGGGCCTACAGAATCAGTTTCTTCTCGCTGGGCTCCAGATTGTCGTAGTTCCACAGCTGCTTGCCGGCCACGATCTTGCGCATGTTCTCGACGCCCTTGGGCGCCTCCATGTCGTAAAGCTTCAGCTTGGCGGACAGCCACTGGACGTCGAGGTCGGTCATCTCGCCATCGACCGCGTCGACGCCGAGGCCGGCGATTTCGCCGCCGACATAGATGGTGCCGTCATACATGGTATCGCCGAGATTGATGCCGGCGTCGCCGAGCACGACGATGCGCCCGCGCTGCATCATGAAGCCGCTGAAGGCGCCGGTCCTGCCGCCGACGATAATGGTACCGCCCTTCTGGTCGATGCCGGTTCGCGACCCGACGTCGCCCCTGCAGACCAGGTCGCCGCCGCGGATCGCGGCCCCGAAGGTGGAGCCGGCATTCTTCTCGATGATCACCGTACCGGCCATCATGTTTTCGCCGAACGACCAGCCGACGCGACCGGATATCCGGACGTTCGGGCCATCGATCAGGCCACAGCCGAAATAACCCAGGCTGCCCTCGAATCGCAGGTTCAGCCGGTTCAGAATGCCGACACCCAGGGAATGCTTGGCGCCGGGGTTCTTGACCACGATGGTGCCGTGGCCCTCGCGCATCAGCTCGCGGAGCTTCAGGTTGACCTCGCGGGCGTCCATATCGGCGACGTCCAGTTCGGCACGCTTGTTGTAGTCGACCTCGAACGCGCCGGGATAGGTGAAGTTTTCGTCTTCTTCCGGTGAGAAGAAGACCTGCTGGGTGCGCCCGGCCAGTTGCTCGGTATGCATCCCCATTTCATGCGAGCGATGCTCTTTGTCTACGCCTGCCATACCCGAACCTCCCCTTCGTAGGGATCGAACGTGTCGATCTCGTGCGGGAATATCGTGCGGATCGCGACCTCTTCCGAGGCCAGCCCCACGAACTCGTCGCTCTCGTAGAGAACCATCGGCTTTGCGGCCATGGTGTCCTTGGCCATGCCCAGCTTGTCGGCGGTCGCGACGAGATAAGTGAAAACGCCATCCAGTTCGTTGACCGACCGTTCCAGGGCCTCCTCCAACGCCTCGCCGCGATCCATGCGGTCGGCGAGATAGACCGCGATGAGTTCGGAATCGCAGTTGGACAGGAAGCGGTGGCCGCGCCTCTCGAGCGCCCGCCGGCCGTTCCAGTAATTGGTCAGCTGGCCGTTATGGACCACCGAGACGTCGCTGAACGGGTAGGCCCAGTAGGGATGGGCCGAGCGGATATCGACATCCGATTCCGTCGCCATCCTGGTATGGCCGATGCCATGGGTGCCCTTAAAGCCGCCCAGCGCATACTGGCCCGATACCCGCGTGGCGTCGCCCAGATCCTTGATCAGCTCCAGCCTCTTGCCGACCGACAGGATTTCCACCCCGTCGATATCCTCGATGAAATTGACCAGCCTTTGCAGGTCGCCATCGAAGGTGAACTGGTAGCGGAAGGCATAATCGGTGGCCATGTCCTCCTCGGCGACGCGCGCGCCCATCTCGGACATGCGCTCGTCGACCGTGGTCCGGCGTTCCTTCATCTGCTTCTGGATGGTGAAACCATGCAGGGCCTCTTCCTGCTCGGCCACCTTGAAGCGCATGACATAGTCGCTGGCGCCCGCCTTGCCGGCATCGCCATAAAGCGCGAACCCGGTGGAGTCTGGGCCGCGATGCTTCAACGACTGAAGCATTGAGGTCATCTCCTGCCCGATATTCCCGGTCTTGCCCCGATGTATGAGTCCGGCAATGCCGCACATGATCGTAGTCTCCTTTTGGCTGGACAGTGACCCGCCCTACGGCAGGCAATCCCAATAGGTTTCGAGATCCCAGTTGGTGACCGTCTGGTTGAACCTCTCCCACTCGTCGCGCTTGTAGTG
>CAXMQC010000121.1:0-2455 GCA_964195285.1 Akkermansiaceae bacterium | reverse complement strand
TTCAAGCCAGTGTCGCAGCATTCGATGGCCATCTCACCCATTCAGAGTGGCGCCGGATTGCAAAATCGATTTAGGACGTTGTTTGTTATTTTCGCGGCGTTGTTAGTGTAGCCGTTGTGGGAAAGGCTGCCTGCCCAGGCTATGGACCCGGTGGAGAAAACCGCGCCGCCGTTTGATGTCTCGAAGTAGACCATATCTGCGCGAATTATTTCGGCCTCGGTGCCGCCCATACCGGGCGCCGGGTCGTGCATATCCTCGGGCGTCATGAGATAGACGTCCGTATGCCGCCGCGAAGAAGCCAGCACCAGGGCGTGGGGCGGGGTTCCCAAGGCGGTATCGGCTGCGTCCAATTCCAAGCCGGCCGCGCCGCCACCGGAGAGCCCGAAATCGCCGATCACCTGGTCTTCCACGCCTTCGAATATGAATGCGGCGCGCCCGTCGAGGCTTGCCTCGGTGCGGACATAGGGGGCGGAAATATCAAACCCTTGAGAGACCATGCCGACGCCTGCCAATTCATTCGGCGCTCTTCCGTTGCGGCGCCAAAGGCCTGTGTATTCGCCGGTGAAGCTCGAATAAAACTCGCCAGGCCGCGGCGGTGACGCGCGGATACCGTCTTCGGATTTTCGGCATTCGATAACGCCGGGCAAATTCTGGTGGTAGGCGATCCGCCAATAGAATCCGTTGCCGCCGAGATACATCAGCCGCTCACCCTGGTTCACATGATCTTGCAGGGCATCCAGCATGCGTTCGCTGTAATATTCAGGATGGGTTCCCGTGACGATGACCCGGTAGCCAGCCAATGCACCATGGCCTTCGGCCTCGAGGTCCTCATCCGTGATGACGTCGAAGGGCCGCCCAAGCTGCTCGAGCCAACCCAGGATGTGGGTGTCGGCATTGAACTGCCAGAGGTTCGACCCGACGCCGCCGAGTTGGCCGATATGTTTCGGCTGCATATTGATGATTGGGCGCAGGCGGGATGAGTAATAGACGCCGCTGCCGTCGTTGTGCAGGTCATAGAAACACAGGCCAAGCTCAGGATGTTCCTGCTGGAAGATATCCAACTTGTTCAGCTGTATGAGCCGGCCAATGACGATTTCCGTTTCGGAAACGTCGATGCCGATGCGATTGTTTGCATAGGCCATGTAACTAGCCGTCGGTAAAAGAAAGGCAATATCCGATGTAGCTTGTCCGGGCGCCGGCCGCACCGCGAAGGGAACAAAATATTCCTCGGCGGCGGCGTGCATCCGCACCGCATAGAGACCGCTGGAGAGTGTCGCCGGCACGGTCAGGGAAAAGTCGACGTCCCAGCCGCAATCATAGAGATCATCATCGTGAAAATGGATGGCGCCGTAGTGGTCCGCAAGCTTTGTCCAGTTATGTTCCCGGCCCGTCCATTTGCGTCCCGGTACGCCCCGGGTCGGTAGGTTGATGAGCTGCCCATGAAGCTGGTTGGGCGAAACGTCGGTAATGCGATCCGTCGGAATGCCAATGGAGAAATCCCAGGCGGCGACAAGATCGCCATGGGCTGGGCCGTCGTTTTCAGGGCCCCGCAATTCCCCCATTTCATCCTTGGCCAGGGCGCGCGATAAGATGCGCGGGCTGTCAATGCGGCCGTTGAAATGCCCCTCAGCCGGGCAGCCCCGAGCCGGTTCAGCGCCGATCATTACGGCAGCCGCGGTTTCGCCTTGCGATAACCCCGGCGCCGCCACGCGGCTCGAAAAGCCGGCGTCGTCGGTTCTCGGATAATCGAGCGAGGGGGATTGGCCGACGAAGAGTTCGCCTTTTTCAGCATTGTAGCCACCGGCAACCACATACCATTTCTGGATCAACAGCGGTTTGCCGGTTGATACAATTACTGTCCCGCTGCCATTTGAGCAGAACTCGAAGGCCAGGGCACCATCATCGTCGAGCAGAAGCCGAAACCCCGATCCCGACTCCGGGTCCCGGCGGCACAGGATAACCTGTTCGCCCGCACCGGGTAGCGTCGGCCAAACCGCTGCCTGAACCGTGAACGAGCTTAGTCCGGCGAAGGCCGCATGGTCATCCACGAGGCCGTAAGAGCCCGGATTAATCGGCTGATGCCGGCCTTGTTTGTGCCCGCCGAAATCAAACGGGATCGGTTCCACCTGATAGCCGGGACCCGTCGGATTGACGTCGCCATGAATGACCCGGATGAAGTCGACATCATAACGGTCGATGCCATCACAGCTGACCATGAACTCGACCGTCTCTCCCGGCGCGGCGCTGACACGGTCGGCATAGGCAAGAATTTTTGTCATTTCATAAAGAGCTCATAGATCAAGCTCCCGCCCGGTCTGCGTCGCCCACCGCAGCTTGAACACCGCCCACTCGGCCTCTTCGAGATTGGTGAATTCCTCGCCTTCCAAAATCTCAACCGGCTCCCCGCGCCCTGGGGGCAGTCGCCCCAACACCCATTTCTTGAAAGGCTCCCTGA
>CAXMQC010000120.1:0-3433 GCA_964195285.1 Akkermansiaceae bacterium | reverse complement strand
CAACTGTTTTAACGGATTCGTTACTATTAATCTATAGGCATAAGCTTCCGGAAGAACTATACTGATAAACAACAGTTTTTCAGGGACAGCAAGAAACTTAGGGTGATGCAGGAAAAGGGGAATTTAATTTTGCGCGCGATCCGTCGCGACGCAATGGGTGTCAGGGAGTACCCGACATGGATACTCGTAATCGTAATTTACGGCGGCTGGTTTCTCGTCACCTTAAATTTCGAATCTCTGCCCTGGTGGGTAGTGTTGCCCGTCGGCGCCTGGTTCGTCACCTGGCATAATTCTTTTCAGCATGAAGCCCTGCATGGCCATCCCACCCAATTCGCCTGGTTGAATGACGCGCTGGCGTGGCCGCCGCTCGGCCTGTGGGTTCCCTATCCGGTTTATCGCGACAACCATCGCGACCACCACGAAACACCGGCGCTGACCGATCCGTACGACGATCCAGAATCCTATTATCTGACCCCCGCACAGTGGCGGGAGACCGGTCCGGTACGGCGCGCCCTCCTGACCTTCAATAATACGCTGGCGGGCCGAATGACGATCGGCCCCTGGCTGGCGGCCGCCGCGTTGTGGAAGCAACATCTGTTGGCGATTGCCGCGGGCGACCGGCGCTATCGCGCCATCTGGTACGCGCATATCGCGTTGAGTGTATTGATGTTCGCCTGGTTGTGGCTGGTCTGCGGGATATCACCGCTGGTCTATGTCCTGATGTTCGCCTGGCCCGGGCTGTCACTGTCGCTGGTCCGATCCTATTACGAACATCGTCCGGCAGCCGAACAAGACAGTAGAACCGTTATTGTCGATGCCGGCCCCCTGATGAGCCTGCTGTTCCTGAACAACAATTTGCATGTGGTTCATCACGACCGGCCGGATTTGCCCTGGTTCGCCCTGCCTGCGGTCTTCCGGCGCGACAGGATCGACATAATGCGCCGCACCGGCGGCTTTAACTTCTCCGGCGGTTATCTGGAAATTGCCAGGCGGTTTGCGTTCCAGCCAAAGGATTTGCCGGTTCTCCCCGACTGACCGCGATTCCAAACCCGCGCTTTGGCGGCCATCGCCGCGGCGGAGCCAGCCTTCGACGATTGCTGTGAACCCGGTCGTACTTTTACAAATTTTTAGTCTTATTGGTCTCTAATCCCAATTCAGCAACCACACGGGGCCGGTCTGGCTCAACAGGGTAGATGGAATTGATGGGAATGAAGACCGCAATCACCGCGACAATATTGATTGTTCTGACCGGGCTGGTCTCGGCCTGCTCGACGCAAGATCCTTTGATCGTCGATAAGAATTGGGTGCCCAAGCGCATGGAAGGCTATATCTCGGAACTCGAACCGGGATATTACGGCGCCAAATTGACCCGGCTGGTCTTCAAGAACGGACAGGAAATGAAGGCCGATCTCGTCGAGCTTCAGTTTCTCGGCCAATTGGCGGCCCGCGACAAGCCGCCCTTCAATATTTTATCCGGCCGGCGCTGCCATAGCTGCGAGTCGAACTTGTCGATCTACATTCATTCGCCCGGCGACGGCCGGCTGAAAAAGAAAGCCACGCGCTATCGCTATCCCGGCCGTGTATACAGTCACATCAACGGTTCCCTGGTCGAGGAATCCCGAGCCTTCTTTGGCGATTGCCTTCCCGGCCGCAGCGCCGGGATCGTGGTCTGGTTCGTACGCTCGCGCCTTGACCGTCCGAACTGGGCGGAAATGGTCGAAGTTGTCGAATCGACCGGAAAAAGCCTCGACGTATCGGCGATCGGATCGCCGGTGCCGCCAATCGACGCCACGCTGAAACTGGTCGAGGAAGATCGTTGTCGCGAAATCCCGAAACGGCTGATGAGCACCGAGCCCTAGGTTTGCGGATGCGCCGCTAGAGCCTTTGCCGCCTTCATGGGGCCGGCGCCGCTAAAACATCGTTTTCCCTAAGCCAACCGGCGCCTTTCCAGCTTACCCTCGTCCAGCACGATGCCCAGTCCCGGCTCGTCGGACAGCGTAATGCGTCCTTGTTTATCGGCCTTTATCGGCTCGGCCAGCATGAAGTCGCGCCGCGCCGGCGTCCATTCGGGCGGGTCGATGGGATATTCAAGCCAGGGACCGCCATTGCAGCCCGCAAACAGATGCGCATTGGCCAGCAGTCCGATGCCGTTGCCCCAGGTGTGCGGCGTAAAGGCCACGCCCGCATCCGCAGCCTTCCTGGCCAACCGCGCCGCGCCGGTGATACCGCAGGTCAATGTCGCGTCCGGCTGTAACACGTCGACGCAGCGGCGCTCGATGAGATCCTCGAGCATATGGGTTTCGCGGGTCATTTCGCCGCCGGCGATCCGTACCTTTACCGCGTTATTCAGAACCGACATGCCGCGCCAGTCGCAACGATGCAACGGTTCCTCCATCCAGTAGACGCCAATGCGCTCCAATTCGCGCGCCACCACCAGCGCCTGATGATAGGTCCAGGCCGGCGCCGTATCGGCGGGCATGCGCCAACCCTGATTACAATCGACCAGAATCTCGATCTTGTCGCCAACCGCGCGGCGCAGCTCTTCCAATGCACGGATATCGTCGCGCCAGTCGGCCCGGTGAAAACGAATCTTGACCGCGGGGAACCCCTTGTCGCGGAGAGCGGAAACCTTTTCGATCTGTTCGCCGCTATCGCGCAACGTCCCGGTGGACGCATAACATTGCACCAGCCCTGAGTTGCCGCCCAACATCCGCCAGACCGGTTGCCGCTTAATCTTGCCGGCCAGATCCCACAGCGCCAATTCAAGCGGCCAGGGCCGTCCGCTATGGAAATCGATATTGCGCAATACCGTGTTGTGCCGATCGAGATCCAACGGGTCCATGCCGATGAAAAGATCGTGATAATCCTCGATTCCCGCCATCCCGGAACCGGCCCCGATCCCAACCGCGCCGTCGGCGGTTGTCACGCGCACAAGGGTGGCGTCGAAATGGGTGCGCGATCGGCTGTCCCAGGCCGGCAGGAACGGCGGATTGAGCGGCAAGCGGTATCGTTCAACTTCGATCTTGTTTATTCTGGCGCCGCCGGGCGGTGCGCTGACCAGGCGGCTGGCAGGCTGTGACTTGGGGTTTTTCTCTAGTAGATCCATTGTCCCTGTTCCAGTTGGTTCGGCCGAAGACACTCTCAAAAAATAAAGGTCAAATTATGATGACGCGCGATGATGTCGAGACTATTAAATCCGAGACCGTCTGGAAAGGCTATTTCCGAATGGACCGGTTGCGGCTGCGGCATCGGCTGTTTGCCGGCGGCTGGGGCCAGCCGATTATCCGCGAAGTTTTCGAGCGTGGTCATGCGGCGGCTCTGCTACCGTACGACCCGCTGCGTGACGAAGTCGTGCTGATCGAACAATTCAGGCCCGGCGCCTTTACCGCGGGCACGGAGCCATGGCTGGTGGAGATTGTCGCGGGCATCATCG
>CAXMQC010000119.1:0-11899 GCA_964195285.1 Akkermansiaceae bacterium | reverse complement strand
CGACGCCGCCGGCCTGGCTTACGAGGCGCTGGAGAAAGCGCGCAACGAAGATACGGATATCTTGCTGATCGACACCGCCGGGCGGCTGCACAATAAGACCGACCTGATGGCGGAGCTGGAAAAGATCATCCGTGTCATTCGCAAACAGGACGAAACCGCCCCCCATGACTGCGTGCTGGTGCTGGACGCCACCACCGGCCAGAACGCCCTGGCCCAGGTCCAGACCTTCAAGGATCTGGTCGATGTCACCGGGCTGATCGTCACCAAACTGGATGGCACGGCGCGCGGCGGCGTGCTGGTGGCCCTGGCCGACCGCTTCGGCCTGCCCGTGCATGCCGTCGGTGTCGGGGAGGCGGCCGAGGACATGCGCCCCTTCACGGCCCGGGACTTCGCAAACGGCCTGTTGGGGATCGAACGGGATTGAACGGGCGTGCCCGCTGCGTCATTGTGGCGCCAGATGAATTACGGGAGGCCTGAATGGCGGACAAGGCGCCGGCGGGCGTACATAGCCTGAAACAATTCGACGATCCGGACGCCGCGCTGGCGCGGATCGCGGATATCTACGAGACCGGCGTGCGGCGCGTCCGCGAACGCTTCGATGCCTTCGCAGCCGGCGACCGCACCAGCCCGTCGGAACCGGCCTTTTACCCTTACGCCAAGGTCAAGGCCGGGGCGGCACAGATGATGGTCGAGCCGCGCCCCTCCTACGGCACGCTGTCCTACCCGGGCGTCTATGGGACGACGCTGACCCGCCCGGACCTGTTCGCCGACTATTACCGCGAACAGATCGGGCTGTTGATGGAGCATCACGGGGTGCCGGTGTCGATCGGTGTCAGCGACCGGCCGATTCCGCTGCCCTTCGTCATCGAACATGCCAGCGCCGACCTCAACGCCGACGAGATGCAGACCGTCGAAGGCCTTTTCCACATGCCCGACCTGGCCCGGATCGACGATGGCATCGCCAATGGCACCCGTTTCACGCCGCCGGGCCAGCCATGGCCGCTGGCGCTGTTTACCGCCGACCGCGTCGACCTCGCCCTGCATCGGCTGCGCCACTACACGGCCAGCGAGCCCGAGCATTTTCAACAGTTCGTTCTGTTCACCAACTATCAGCGGTATGTCGAAGAGTTCATCGACTATGGGCGGGCGAGCCTGTCCGGCGGCGGCAAGGATTACACATCCTTTGTCGAACCCGGCGGCGTCATCACCCGCCGCGGCCAGTCCGGGCCGGAGGGCGTTGCGCCGACCCATCTTCCGCAGATGCCGGCCTATCACCTGACTCGCGCCGACCGCCAGGGGATCACGCTGATCAATATCGGGGTCGGCCCGTCGAACGCCAAGACGATCACCGACCACCTGGCCGTTTTGCGGCCCCATTGCTGGATGATGATCGGCCATTGCGGGGGCCTGCGCCGGTCACAGCAGTTGGGCGATTACGTGCTGGCGCATGCCTATATCCGCGAAGACCATGTGCTGGACCAGGATCTGCCGGTATGGGTGCCGGTGCCGCCGATCGCCGAGGTTCAGGTCGCCCTGCAGGAAGCGGTGGCGCGAATCACCGGGCTGCACGGGCGCGAGATGAAGACGCGGATGCGCACCGGCACTGTCGCCACCACCGACAATCGCAACTGGGAACTGCGTTTCGACGAACTGTTCGAACGATTCAGCCAGTCGCGCGCCATCGCGGTCGATATGGAATCGGCGACCATCGCCGCCAACGGCTTCCGGCTGCGGGTCCCGTACGGCACCCTGCTATGCGTGTCGGACAAGCCTATGCACGGCGAGATCAAGCTGCCCGGCATGGCCAACGCGTTCTACAACGAACGCATAAGCCAGCATCTGAAAATCGGGCTGGAGGCGGTGGAGATTCTGCGCGAGGGCGGCGTCGAACAGCTTCATTCCCGCAAACTGCGCAGCTTCGACGAACCGGCCTTCCGGTAGTGGGCGATATGGCGCGGCATCCGCGCTGGCGGAAATCACCCTGATGGCGCTTGAACCCGTTGTATTGATCCTCGTGCTGACGGCCGCGGTGGCGCATGCCGGATGGAATGCGCTGGTCAAGGCCAGTGGCGAGCGTGGCGCGATCTTTTCGGTGTTGCTGCTGACCGGCGGCGTCTTCGGTCTGGTCGGCGTCGTCGCCCTGCCGCTGCCGGCGCCGGAGGCCTGGTTCTACCTGATCCTCTCGGCCATTGTTCATTACGGATATTTCGGGTTTTTGTTGCTGGCATACCGATACGGCGACCTCAGCCATGTCTATCCGTTGGCGCGAGGATCGGCCCCGCTGTTGGTTGCCGCCGGCGCCTGGATCATGGCGGGTGAACAGCTCGGCGCCATTGGGATCGCGGGGCTCGTGCTGGCGTCTGGCGGCATCATGAGTCTGGCGCTGGAAAACGGTCTGCCGCGCGATCATGGGGCCAAGGCGGTGTTCTTCGCGATTGGCACCGGCACGCTGATCGCCATCTATACAGTGGTGGACGGGCTTGGCGTACGGGCCTCCCTAACGCCAATCAGCTATATTGTTTGGCTTAACCTGTTCGAGGCCATACCGATTTCCCTGTGGCTCCTGGTACGCCGCCCGGCGAATTTCACCGGCCTGACCGCCCGGTCGTGGCGGCAGGGAATATTCGGCGGTATTCTGGCGATGGTCGCCTACGGGTTGGTGATCATTGCGCTGTCCCTGGGCGCGATGGCGCATGTTTCGGCGTTGCGGGAAACGTCGGTCCTGTTCGCCGCCCTGATCGGTACGCTGGTGCTGCGCGAAACAAGCAGCAGCCCGGGCCGTCGGATCACCGCCGCCGGCCTCGTCTCTGCCGGTATCATTGCCCTGCAATTTGGCTAATCGGGCATGGAACTCTGGATCGGGCTGCTAATCCTGTGCGCGGCGGTGGCGCATGCATCGTGGAACGCGGTGGTGAAAAACGCAGTGGATTCGCTGGTGATGCAGGCCCTCGTCATTGGGGTTTCCGCCGTGATCGCCCTGCCCTTCGCGGTGGTCCTGCCGTTCCCCGGCGCGCAAACATGGGGCTATATCCTGGCCGGCGTACTGGTGCATGGCTTCTATTTCGCCTTCCTGGTCAAAGCCTATGAGATCGGCGATTTCGGCCATGTCTACCCGGTCGCGCGCGGCACCGGACCGATGATCGTCGCGGTCTTCGCGGCGGTCTTTCTGGGCGAGGCATTGACGGTCGCACAATATACGGGCGTGGCGCTGGTCTCGCTCGGCATTCTCAGCCTGGCCCTGACCGCGCCCGGCGCCGGCGGCACACGGGCCCTGCGCTATGCCCTGACGGTCGGGCTTATACCGTCATCGATGGCCTGGGCGCACGCAGCGGCCGGAACCCTTCGCCTTCATTGCCTGGTTGCTGATACTGTCGGCCCTGCCGATTGGCGCTCTGGCCCTGTGGCGACGCGGCGTCGGCGTGGCGCTGGCAACCGCGCGCCGGCAATTGCCGGCGGGCCTCGCCGCCGGCACCGCCGCCGGTCTCGGATACGCCATCGTATTATGGGCCTATAGCGTGGGGGCGCTGGCCGCCGTGGCGGCGCTTCGCGAAACCTCGGTGATCTTCGCGGCGCTGATCGGCGCTATCCTGTTCGGGGAACCGTTTGGAAAAAGACGCCTCCTGGCCGCCGCGATCGTCGCGGCCGGCGTCATCGCGATTAATCTCGGCTAATGGCGCGATGGTGCCAGTATTTTTGCCAATAATTCGCTATGGGACGCCTTTCCACCGGCCCAGACTTCACTCGGGGTGCGGAACCTGTTAACACCGCCCCCTGGAATATAATGAAGGGTACCGCGGCATGACCCCGCGTCTGAACGCAACAATCGAATACGGGCCGCTGGCCGTATTCCTGGTCGCCTATTATGTCGGCAACCGCTATCTGGACGATATCGGGGCGATCCTGGTTGGCACGGCGGCGATCATGGTGGCGACGGTCATAGCACTTTCGGTCGCCTGGGTCGTGCAGCGCCGCGTTCCGAAGGTACCCTTGATATCCGGCGGCCTGTTGATGGTGTTCGGCGGCCTGACCCTGTGGCTGCAGGATCCGATTTTTATCAAGATGAAGCCAACGATGGTCTATCTGTTGTTTGCCGCCGTATTGCTGGGCGGTATCGCCATGCGCCGGCCGCTGCTGAAATCGCTGCTGGGTAAAGCCTGGCAGCTTGACGATGCCGGATGGCGCAAGCTGACCTTGCGTTTCGGCTTGTTTTTCATGGCGATGGCGGGCCTGAACGAACTTGTATGGCGCACCCAGACAACCGATTTCTGGGTCAACTACAAGGTGTTCGGAACGATGGGGCTGATCCTTGTCTTCACCATGACGCAGGTCGGCCTGATCAACCGCCACCATGTCGAGCCGGAAAAGGCGCCCCTGGACGAATCCGGCGAGGCTCAATAATCCCCGGTTTCGCCGGGCGGGTTCGATCTGGCGGAAAAATTATCCAGACCCCTGACTTCGTCGAAATGGCCCAGTGCCCAATGCACCGACGGGAAGGCGATGTTGTCCCACGGAATTTCATCCCATTCGAACAGGCCAACTTCAAGACTCTCGGGGCCCGGCTTGACGTCCGGCGTGGCCAGCCGCGCCCGGTAAATCACCTGTAATTGACTGATTCGCGGGATATTGTAGATCGCCAGCAGGCTTTCGATTTCGATTCGCGCATAGGCCTCTTCCCAGGCCTCGCGCGCCGCCCCTTGCGCCGTCGTCTCATGCAGCTCCATATAGCCGGCCGGCAGTGTCCAGTATCCGATGCGTGGCGGGATGGCGCGGCGGCACAACAGAATCCTGCCCTCCCACGTCGCCACGGAGCCCACGACAATTTTGGGGTTTTCGTAGTTTATGAAACCGCAGTCCGGGCAAACCAGCCGCTCATGGTCGTCGCCGTCCGGGATTTCGCGGACCACCGGCCCGCGTGGCTTGCCTGTAGAATCGCTCATGGGGACCATGTTACCCTGTCACGCGGTGCCATCAAGCTAGCCTGAGTAATTTCGCTCACTTTTTCCGGGCCACGCGCCAGATTACGTTGGCGACATCGTCGGCGATCAGCAGGCTGCCGTCGGTCGCGACCGCCAGTCCCGCCGGGCGGCCCCAGACTTCCGCCGTCTGTTTGACGAACAACCCTTCCCGGGTACGGACGTGGAAGCCGGTGGCGAAGGCCTCGTACCAGCCTTCGGGGCGGCCGTCGGCAAACGGCACGCGGACCACCAAATAGCCGCGCGGTTTCGCCGCGTTCCAGGATCCGTGCAGGGCGACGAAGGCGTCGTCCTTCCAGTCTGCCGGCACATCCATATCCTTCGCGAATACCAGGCCGAGGGGCGCCGAATGAGACCGGAATAGCAGGTCCGGCACGATCGTCTTATTCACCAGGTCGGGGTGGCGTTCGGCGAAACCGGGCTGCGGATTCGGGCCGATATAGGCGTAGGGCCAGCCATAGAAACCACCGTCGAGGACCGATGTCAGGTAATCGGGAACCAGCTCGTCGCCCAGCCCGTCGCGCTCGTTGACGACAGTAAAGAGTTGCCCTGTATCGGGGTGGAAGGCGATCCCGACGGGGTTGCGCAGGCCGGACGCATAGACTCGGCCGTCAAGGGCTTCGCCCCGGAATTCGTCGAATTCGAACCGGACAATGGTCGCACGCGGCGCCGGGTCCTCGCCGATATTGCCGGCGCTGCCAATGGCGACGAACAGGCTCTTGCCGTCGGGCGAAAAGGCAATGTTGCGGGTCCAGTGCCCGCCACCTTCGCCCAGCGCGCCGGCCGGCGTCACCGGTTGCGGCGACCCTTCGGCCCGGGTCTGGCCCGGCCGCCAGCGGTAGCGCCAGACATGCTTCAGGTCGGCGACGTACAGGAACCCGCCGCGCAGCGCCAGCCCGTGCGGGCGGTTCAGGCCGCTGGCGAATATTTGATGTTCGTCCGCCCTGCCGTCCCCGTTACGGTCGATCAGCAGCGATATGCGGCCGGCCCTCGGCTCGGCCAGGAATACCTCGCCATCCGGCGCCCCCGTCATCCAGCGGGCATTGGCCAGACCCTCGGCGAACCGGTTGGCCGTGAAACCCTCGGGCACATCGGGAACAACGAGAAGCCCCAGCGCAACGGTCGAGGCGCCGTTGGACGCCGACTCCGTGGCAAAGGGCTTCGGCATATCAGTTGGGTGCAATTCGAAGCGCTGGCCCGGACTTGACGGCTGGTCGGCCAGGGCGGGGCCTGCCGAAACAAGTATGGCGGTCAGTGCCGCCGCGACAAGATAGCCATTATTGCCACCCATTTGATCCGGTCCTCGGTTATTGCTCCAGTGCCGCCACACCCGGCAGGGTCTTGCCTTCCAGCCATTCCAGGAAGGCGCCACCGGCCGTCGAGACATATGAAAACTCGTCCGCCACGCCGGCATGGTTCAGCGCCGCCACCGTGTCGCCGCCGCCTGCGACCGATATCATACTGCCAGCCCGGGTCAAGCGACCGGCCTCGCGGGCGAAAGCGACGGTGCCGGCGTCGAAAGGCGCAATTTCGAAGGCGCCCAGCGGACCGTTCCACAGCAGCGTCCTGCAATCCGCCAATCTTGCGCTTAACTCGGCGACGCTGTCCGGCCCGACGTCGAGGATCATCATGTCGGCGGGGACCGCGTCCATGGCCACGGTTTGCGACGCCGCGCCAGCCTCGAATTTCGCGGCGACCACGCCATCCACGGGCAACAGGATTTCACAGCCCGCGGCCTGCGCCTTGGCCTCGATCTCGCGAACCATGTCGGCCAAATCATGCTCGCACAGGCTGGCGCCTACCTGCACGCCGCGCGCATGCAGAAAAGTATTGGCCATGCCGCCGCCAATAATGATGGCGTCGACGCGGGCTACCAGATTGCCCAATACATCCAGTTTCGAAGACACCTTCGCGCCACCGACCAGTGCGAAGACCGGATGGTCCGGTTTCTCCAACGCCGCTGTCAGCGCTTCCAGTTCCGCCTGCATGGCCCGGCCCGCCGCCGCGGGCAACAGTCTGGCGATCGCCTCGGTCGAGGCGTGGGCGCGGTGGGCCGTCGAAAAAGCGTCATTCACATAAGCGTCGCCCAGCTTTGCCAAGTCCCCGGCAAATCCTTCGTCATTAGCCTCCTCGCCCGGGTGGAAGCGCAGGTTTTCCAGCAGGGCCACCGCGCCGGGCGCCAGCCGATCAACGATCGCCGCCGCATCCGGCCCAATGCAGTCCGGCGCAAACGCCACCGCGGTGCCACCCAGCGCGGCGGAAAGGGCGGGGGCCACGGCTTCCAATGACATTTCCGGCACCACCTTGCCCTTGGGCCGGCCGAAATGGGACATCACGATTACCTTCGCGCCCTTGCGGGACAGCTCCAACAATGTCGGGGCCAGGCGTTCGATGCGCGTGGCGTCGGTGACGTTTCCGCCCGCGACGGGCACATTGAGGTCGCCGCGCACCAGCACGCGCTTTCCGTCAAGGTCTAGATCGTCGAGGGTCTTGAACATCCGTGAAACTCCCTGGGCGCTATGATCACAATAGAACGAAGCTCGCATTTCAGTACACCGCCAATCGGCAATACGGCAACGCTCGCGGGGGTGGGTTTTCGCCCACCCGCCAAACGATCGCAGCGGGTCGGGTCGGGATCGACCTTGATTCCCTTCTTGTATGAGGCAGGCGGATCGGGCAAGTTTCCGCGCGAGAGGATCAACACCATTTCCTGAAATTCCGCCGGAGATATCGAACCCCATGAGTGATTCCCAATACGACCTCGTCGTCATCGGCGGCGGCCCAGGCGGCTATGTCGCGGCCATTCGCGCGGCGCAGCTGGACCTGAAGGTGGCCTGCGTGGAAATGCGCGGCGCGCTGGGCGGCACCTGCCTGAATGTCGGCTGTATCCCGTCCAAGGCGCTGCTGAACAGTTCCGAAAAATTCGAGGAGGCCAACCACAGCTTCGCCGCCCATGGTGTCGAGCTCGCTTCCGTGAAGCTGAACCTGAAGGCCATGTTGGCGCGCAAGGACAAGGTGGTCGACGACCTGACCAAGGGCGTCGAGTTCCTGTTCAAGAAAAACAAGGTCGATTACGTCAAGGGCGCCGGCGCCATCGCGGGGCCCGGCAAGGTGGCCGTTACCCCGTCGGACGGCGGCAAGGCCAGCACCCTGGATACCAAGAACATACTGATCGCCACGGGATCGGACGTGATGCCCTTGCCCGGAGTCGAGATCGACGAGAAGACGATCGTCTCCTCCACCGGCGCGTTGACCTTGCCCAAGGTGCCGAAGCATCTGGTCGTGGTTGGCGGCGGCTTCATCGGGCTGGAGTTGGGATCGGTCTGGCGGCGGTTGGGTTCACAAGTGACGGTGGTCGAATTCCTTGACCGCATCCTGCCCGAGATGGACGGCGAGATTTCAAAGAATTTTGCGCGCACCATGAAAAAGCAGGGCATGAAACTTCGGCTTGGTTCGAAAGTGACCGGCGCAAAATCCGGCAAGGCCGGCATCAAACTGACCGTGGAGCCCGCCCAGGGCGGGGAGTCCGAGGTCATCGACTGTGACGTGGTCCTGGTCTCGATCGGCCGGCGTCCCTACACCGAAGGACTGGGGCTCGAGAAGGCCGGCGTGGAAGTCGGGCCACGCGGATTCATCCAGATTGACGATCATTTCAAGACGTCGGTCGACGGTATCTATGCGATCGGCGACTGCGTGCCCGGCCCGATGCTGGCGCATAAGGCCGAGGATGAGGGTGCGGCCTGCGTGGAAATCATCGCCGGCCAATCGGCCCATATAAATTACGTTGCGATTCCGGGTATCGTCTACACATGGCCCGAAGTTGCATCGGTGGGCAAGACCGAGGAGCAGTTGAAAGAGGCCGGGATCGACTTCCGTTCCGGAAAATTCCCCTTCACCGCGAACAGCCGCGCGCGCGCCAACATGGATACCGATGGTTTCGTCAAGATCCTGGCCGACGCCAAGACCGATCAGGTGCTGGGGGCTCATATCATCGGCCCGGATGCCGGTAACATGATCCACGAAATCGTCCTGACGATGGAGTTCGGCGGCTCGGCGGAGGATGTGGCGCGGAGCAGCCACGGCCACCCGACGCTGAACGAAGCGGTCAAGGAGGCGGCGCTGGCGGTGGCTGGACGGCCGATTCACATCTGAACTCTATGGCCATGAGACAGCCGGGACGGGCCGCGCCATGATCCAGCGGCCCTCGTCCCCCGTCATGCTGATCCTCGCCATGTGCTTTGCGGAAACGCTGGGCATGGCGACATTTGCGACTTTTCCCGCGCTGCTGCCGACATTCCGCGAGGAGTGGGGCCTTTCCAACACCGAGGCGGGCTGGATCGGCGGGGTCTATTTCGCCGGGTACCTGTTGTCGGTCCCGGTACTGGTCAGCCTGACCGACCGGGTCGATCCGCGGCGTATCTATCTCGTCGCCATGGCGCTTAGCTGCGCATCGGCGATTGGATTCGCGGTCGCCGCGGAGGGCGTTGCCAGCGCCAGCCTGTGGCGTTTTCTCCAGGGCGTCGGGCTAGCGGGAACCTATATGCCCGGCCTGAAGGCACTGACCGACGCGCTGCCCGAAAAGGCGCAAAGCCGCGCGGTGGCGTTTTATACCTCGAGTTTCGGGGTCGGCTCCAGCCTGTCGTTCGTGATCGCCGGTGAACTGGCGGCGGCGTTCGACTGGCGCTGGGCGTTCATCCTGTCGGCGATCGGCCCGGCGCTGGCGATGATATTCGCTTTTTGGGTTCTGCGGCCGAAAGCCCCGGTCAAATACACTCTGCCAGCCACCCGGCTGCTCGACTTCAGGCCGATCTTCGCCAACCGCCGGGCGCTGGCCTTCACGCTGGGCTATGCGGTCCACAACTGGGAGCTGTTCGGCTTTCGTACCTGGATCGTGGCCTTTCTGGTCTTTGCCCAGACGCAGCAGCCGGCCGGCGCGATCGGGCTGGCCTGGAGCGTGACGACGCTGGCCGCGCTGGTCAATCTGATCGGCCTGCCCGCCAGCGTGCTGGGCAACGAGTTGGCGCACCGGTTTGGACGCCGGCAGGTGCTGATCGCGGTGATGACGGCGTCGGCGATTGCCGGCACGGCGTTCGGGTTTTCCGGCGCGACCCTGCCCTTCGTTGCCGTCGTATTCCTGGCTTTCGTCTATGGCTGGACCGTCATCGGCGATTCGGCGACGCTGACCGCCGGGGTGGTCGCCGCCGCGGATCCGCGCTATCGCGGCGCCACCATGGCGATGCATTCGATGATCGGTTTCGTGGGGTCGTTTATCGGACCGCTGGCCTTCGGTGCCGTGCTGGACGCCGGCGGCGGCGAAAAAAGCGGCATGGCCTGGGGACTCGCCTTCGCCTCGTTGAGCGCAATCATTCTGATCGGCCCGCTGTTGATGGTGACCCTGGCGCGTCGCGCCGAGGTCGATCACAACGAGGCGCAAAAAAACCGGCCGCAATAACGGTCGGGTTTTTTCTGGCACCTGTTTTGGCCGGTGCGTGCGTCAGTTCAGCACATGCGTCAGCACGTCGTGAACGACTTGTGTCGCGACATTCACCAGCAGGATGTCCTTGTCGACGATTACCCGCTCGTAACCACGCGGCGGCGGTGGAAGCTGGGAGAGAAGGTTGTTCGGCAAGCGCCGCTTGGCGATGCCCGGCGGCAGCGCGCCGCCCTTCTTGGCGAGGCCCGGGGGTAGTCCCTGGTTGCCAACACCCTTATTCTTCTTTTTCTTGCCCTTGCCGGACTGACCACCGACGTCTCCGCCGCTGCTGGCGAAGAAATTAGAGATGACCCGTTTTTCCTTCAGGCTGAACGAGACCTCGACGCTGGCGGCGTCGGCGGTATGGCTGGCGCCGGTCCAGCCGGCGACCACGACAGCCAGGCCCAGGATCGTCACCAAAATGAGTCTGCGCATTCTACAATTCCTTCCGGTATAGGGCGGCGTCAATGAAACCGCACACCCACCTATTTTATCTGTGAAATATTAACAATCCGGAAAACCGGGATCATTTCGCGCGGGGATGCGCATCGCGGTAGGCCGCCATAAGACTGTCGGAATCGACCTCGGTATAGCGCTGGGTGGTCGATAGCGAGGCATGGCCCAGCAATTCCTGGATCGCGCGCAGGTCGCCGCCGCCGCTTAACAAATGGGTCGCGAAACTGTGGCGCAGTGCGTGCGGCGTTACCGAATCCGGAAGGCCCAACAGCAGGCGGAGCTGCCGCAGCCTTTTTTGCGCCACCCCGGGGTTCAGTCTCTTGCCGCGCACCCCCAGGAACAGCGGCCCGTCATAACCCGGCTGCCACGGGCAAAGCGCCAGATAGGCCTGCACGGCCTCGCGCACCACCGGCAAAACCGGCAGCATCCTCTGCTTGTTGCCCTTGCCGGTGACGGTCAGGGAGTCCGATACAGGCGCCTCGCCGCGATTAAGGTCCAGCGCCTCGGATATGCGCAGGCCGCATCCATAGAGAAGCGTGAACAGCGCCACATCGCGCTGGATTTCCCAAGGCTCGCCTGGCAACAGGTCGAGCGAGTCGAGCAGCAGGCCGGTATCGGCCACGGTCAGCGGTTTCGGAATGCCATGTGGGCGTTTCGGGCTGCGCATGGCCCGGATCGCATGGTTGGCGCCGTAACCGTTGCGCTCGAGCCACCGATAGAAGCCACGCAGCACCGACATCGCGCGCGCCGTCGATGAGCGGCCGAGGCCGTCCGAAGCCCGACGCGCCATCCAGCCCCGGAAATCGGCGGCGGTCAGGCCTTCCAGGTCGCCCAGACGCGGCTGTGCGCCAAGATGGTTTTGCAGGAACGCTATAAAGGCGCCCAAATCACGGGAATAGGCGTTGACCGTGTGGCTGGAGGCGCGCTTTTCATAGGAAAGCCAGCGCCGCCACTCGTCGATCGCGCGCGCCAGCGCAGGGTCGCCTAGTGTCGCGGC
>CAXMQC010000118.1:0-2436 GCA_964195285.1 Akkermansiaceae bacterium | reverse complement strand
AGCCACACGTGATAGGGATCCGCGCGTGCGCCGGCCGGCGCACGCCACGGCATGACCCGCCGATGCCGGTCATACCAGGCAAGCAGTGCCGACCGCAGCGATCTTGCCCGGGCGGCGGTCACATCTTGGTGACCGAATGTTTGCTTGTTCGCCATCGATGCCCATCTTAAGCTAAATAGAGGCGCAAACGGTATCACCGCTGGAGAATTTGCCCTGACGAAAAAGAAACCAACCACCATAGCATGGGGAAAAGGGCCCAGAGCGCTGGCCGCCGTGCTGCCGAAAGTCGCAGAGGCGGCGTTGCGCAAGCGGGGTTTTTCGGCGGTGGAAATTATCACCAACTGGCGCGAAATCGTCGGAGGCGACTTGGCGGACGAGGCGTCGCCCGATCGGCTTACCTTTCCCCGTGGGGCCCGCAGCCAGGGCACGCTTCATATCACGGCCCCCGGCGCGGTCGCCCTCGAAATCCAGCATCTCGAGCCGCAAATTATCGAACGTATCAATACTTATTTCGGTTATGGGGCGGTCTGCCGCATTGCCGTTACCCAGGGTCCGGCGCGAAACGCGCCGAGGGTAAGGAAAACGGCGCCGGCCAAGCCCCGCCCGGTGAATTCAATCCGCCAGGCGGAAATCGACGCCAGCACAAATGGCATCTCTTCCGAGCAACTGCGCGACGCGTTGCGCGGCCTCGGGAAATCGGTTGCTTCCGCCCAATTAAACCGGCATGAAAACACCTGAATTTGTTAACCATAAATCCATTAAGCTCGACGAAATACCAGACAGGATGCTGGACCAGGGGCGCTCTGTTAGACTATATGTGGTAGCCAGGAGAATATTATGCCTAATATGTTGCCTATAATCGTCGGCGCGATCGTTGTCGGGGGTGGCGCGATCGCGATTTACAACGCCGTCGGCGGCAAGAACAGCTCTGTGAGCCAATCCCATTCGCCGGCGGCGGCCGCGCAGGCAGTGGTGACGCCGGCATCGGCGGGAACACCCGTGGTAGCGCCCGAGCCCGCGGCGACATTCGACAAAGTGGAGATCGCCAGCGACGAGAGCATTCTGGGGAAAATCGACGCGCCGGTAACGATCGTCGAATACGCGTCCATGACCTGCCCGCACTGCGCGCAGTTTCACACCACCGTTCTGCCAACCATCAAAACCGAATTTATCGATAAAGGGCACGTCCGCTTGGTGTTTCGCGATTTCCCGCTCAACAATCTGGCGTTGACGGCCTCCGTCGTGGCCCGTTGCGCCGGGCCTGACAGGTATTTCCCGTTTATAAATGCGTTGTTCGCGTCTCAGAACAAATGGGCACGGGACAGCAACCCGGTGGCCGCCCTGTCACGGATCGCCAGACTTGGCGGCATGTCCCAGGCGGATTTCGATTCCTGCCTGAAAAAGAAAGAGGTCACCGAGAAGGTGCTGGCGCAGCGTCTGGAAGCCGACAAGGCCTATGGCGTACGCTCGACGCCGACCATAATCGTCAATGGTGACCTCTATGGCGGCGGTCTTGGAGTCGATCAGCTGCGGGCGGTGATCCAATCCAAGCTGAAATAGTCGTGATTCGCAGCCGTACGTGATTTAATCCGGACGATTAAAGGATCAGGGCGCGTGCAATTTACCAGACTTAGACTGACAGGGTTCAAATCCTTCGTTGATTCAACGGAGCTGTGGATCGAACCCGGCTTGACCGGTGTCGTCGGTCCGAACGGCTGCGGCAAATCCAATCTTGTCGAAGCCATGCGCTGGGTGATGGGAGAGACGTCGGCCAAGCAGATGCGTGGCGGTGGGATGGACGACGTCATCTTTGGCGGCACCGATGCAAGGCCGGCCCGAAATGTCGCGGAAGTGTCGCTGGTGCTCGACAATGCCGATCGCACCGCACCGGCGGGCTATAATGACCGCGACGAAATCGATGTAAGCCGCCGCATCGAACGCGGCGAGGGTTCCGTCTATCGCGTAAACGGCAGTGATGTCCGCGCCCGCGATGTCCAGACCCTGTTCGCCGATGCCGCATCGGGCGCCCGCTCCACGGCGCTGGTCAGCCAGGGCCGGATCGGCGAGATCATCAGTGCCAAGCCCGCCGACCGCCGCCACCTGCTGGAAGAAGCCGCCGGCATTACCGGGCTTCATTCGCGCCGTCATGAAGCCGAGCTACGGTTGCGCGCGGCGGAAACCAATCTGGAACGGCTTGACGATGTGCTGGGCGCTCTTGAAGAACAGCTCAAGGGGCTGAAGAAGCAGGCCCGCCAGGCAACCCGCTACCGCAATCTCAGTGATCATATCCGCCGCGCCGAGGCAATCGCGTTTCACCACCAATGGGCGGAAACAACCGCCGACCATGAAGCGGCGAAGACCAGCCTTGATGAAGCCGAAACATCGGTCGCCGATCTAACCCGCATTGTTGCGGCGGCATCTGCGAGCGAAGCCGAC
>CAXMQC010000117.1:0-1766 GCA_964195285.1 Akkermansiaceae bacterium | reverse complement strand
TTAATCCCCACATCCCCTTATCACTTTTCACCCTTTCGGTTGACTGGCCTCCGACATCTGATCTCTGGTAACTGAATGACCGTTCGTGGGTTCGAATCCCACCTCACTCACCATCGCCCCGAATGACGAGGCGCGCGATTTGTTCGGCGAAGCGAAGTTCGCTATGCTCTGGCCATGTTTCCGGGCCGCCGCCGCAACGACGGAAAATACTCGTACAGGCGAAATGATTCGGGCCCATTAACAGGAGGTTCCAGATGATTACCGCAATCGTTCAGTTCAAATTACCGGACGGCACCACCCTGGAGGCGGTGAAACTGGTCTTCCAGTCCACTGCCCCGCGCTACCGCGGCATGCCCGGTCTGGTGCGCAAATACTATCTGTTCGATCCCGCGACGGCGATGGCCGGTGGATGCTACCTGTTCGAGGGCCGCGCCGAGGCGGAGGCCGTCTTCAACGACGAATGGCGCGCGCTGATTAGGGACAAGTACGGCGCCAAGCCGGAAATCGGCTATTTCGAAACGCCGGTTGTGGTAGACAACGTCGCGGAAGAAATCCTCGTCTGAGCCCGGGCGGGAGTGTTCTTGGGTGATGAAATTATGATGGCTCCACTGTCGCCGAAACTCGCCGGCCCGTGTTAGCATGGTGGCGAAAGGAGACCCCCAATGAGCGATCATGTGTACAAGGTGATCGAGCTGGTCGGCTCGGCCCCCGACAGCATCGAGGCGGCGATCGACAACGCGTTGGCGCGGGCCGGCGACAGCCTGCATAATCTGCGCTGGTTCGAAGTCACCGAGACCCGCGGCCATATCGAGGACGGCCGGGTCGCCCACTATCAGGTGGGTATCAAGGTCGGCTTCTCGCTCGACAAGGGCGTGGGCGCCGGTTGACGCCGTCAAATGGGTCTTTATCGGCGAGCTTTGGTATCAATGGCCTGCTGATTGAGGGTTATTTGGAGATTGCCCACCTTGCAGGCGTGGAAGCTCAGGGGTTGCCTTTCCGCGCAAGTTCGGTCAGTCCCCGGCCTTCGAGACGCAAATGACGATGGTCGCAATTTTGCATCCCAATCGACTCGTAGAACCGTATGGCGGGGCGGTCTTCCTCGACGATGAGTTCGAGACGCACCCAGCCGCGTTTGATGGCGACATCCGCGACCGCCGCCATTAGCCTGAGCCCGATGCCCTTGCCCCTTGCCGCCTCCACCACGAACAGCAGGTGCACCATTGCCAGCGGTTTTGCGTACCATCCGGAATAACCACGGTAGAAGGAGATGGCGCCCAGCGGAACGGCGTCGGCGGTCTCGGCAATGAAGGCCTCGAAGAGGGGCTCGGGTCCAAATCCCGCCGCCATGATGTCGTCTGCCGACATTTCCGCACCGCGAACAGGCGCGCCATCCCGGTCCAACCCTAATATAAAATCGAACAGGGCTGCGGCATCCCGGCGTTCTGCTTTTCTAATGATCATAAAGGGGCCTCCGAATTGCGGCATTCCGTACTGAATTAGGGAGTTTACCGGACCAGTGGAAGATAAAACCAGATCGGTGTCCGTGTGCCGCTTTGCCACGGACCGGCTGCGGGTCGAGAACTGGAGCGCCGCGCTCGGCGAGGGCCGCAGCCGGGCCGCGCTGTTGGTGGCGCTGACGACACTGCTCACCCCTTCCGTCACACGCCATCTCCCCGAACCGATGCGCCTTGCCGAGGGGCCCAACATGGTCGAGCACTGGGTGGCGGCGCGCAGCGCCGAAAGCGAAGTATTCTCGGTGCGCGACC
>CAXMQC010000116.1:0-3141 GCA_964195285.1 Akkermansiaceae bacterium | reverse complement strand
CGCGACCCCATATTATGGAAATTTCCATGCCCGTCAGCCTCGTCTATATCAATACCGCGGACCGCGCCGAGGCGCTGCGCATCTGTCGCATGCTCGTCGAAGCCGGCCTAGTGGCCGGAGCTAATGTCGTTTCTGATGTTTCTTCTATATATAGATGGAAAGGCGAAATAAAAAATAAATCAGAGGCGGTATTGATCCTGAAAACAAGATCCGCGCTGCTGGACGATATCGTAAACAAAGTACAGGCGTTGCACAGCTACGAATGCCCCTCGATCGTCGCCGTGCCTGTCACTGGCGGCAATCCGGATTATCTGGACTGGGTAGAGCGTGAAACCGGCGGGGCGGCATGATCCGCCACCATGCAGAGTGGCTGCGATGAACCGGGTTTCAGCCAGATTGTCCCTAATATTTTCCAGCCTGGGTCATTTCTATTTCCACATGTTTACCGCCTTCTATGCGGTGATCGTGCTGCGGCTGGAGATCGATTGGGGTGTCGCTTACGACGACTTGCTGGGGCTCTGGTGGGTTGGCTCGGCGCTGATCGGCCTGGCGGCGCTGCCCGCGGGCAGGCTGGGTGACATCTGGAGCGTCCCCGGCATGATGGTCATCTATTTCATCGGCATGGGGGCCGCCGCCATTGCTTGCGGCCTGGTCTCGGCGCCGCCATCGCTGATGGTCGGGCTCGCGGGGATCGGCCTGTTCGGGGCGATCTATCACCCAATCGGAATCCCCTGGATGATCCGCAACGCGCCGGTAAATCTGGGCAAGATACTGGCGGTCAACGGTATATTCGGAAGCCTTGGCTCCGCCGGCGCCGGGCTGATCGCCGGCATATTGATCGATGTCTCGGGCTGGCGCGCGGCCTTCATCGTGCCCGGCGTCGTCGCCTTGGCGACCGGCCTTGTGATGCTCTGGTTCTTGCTTCGCGGGGAATTTCGCGAACAGTCCAGCGCGGACGCTGAGCGCAAACCGGCCGGGCAGGCCGGTACGGTCCGCATTTTCGCGATCCTCTTGGTCGCCATGTTCACCGCCGGTCTGATCTATCACGGCACCCAGAACGCCCTGCCGAAACTGTTCGAGGTGCGGGTGATGGAGCTGTTCGTGCCGTGGGTAACCGCCAATCTGGGCGGCTGGGCCGGCGGCCTGCTGGGGGGCGCCAGCGGTGTCGGGTTGCTGGTCGCCGCAGTCTATACGGGCGGCGGCGTGACCCAGCTTATCGGCGGCTTCCTGGCCGACCGGTACCCCTTGAAGACCATCTATGTATGCGGCTGGATGATGGAAATGGTCTTGCTGACCGTGCTGGCCGGGACAAGCGGTTTGGGTTTCATCGGCATTGCCATGCTGGCGGTGATGATGAATCTGGCGCAATTGCCGGCCGAGAACATGCTGCTGGCCCGCTTTACGCCGGAGCGCCATCACGGGCTGGCTTTCGGCGTCAAGTTCGTGCTCGCTTTCGGGGCCGCACCGGTGGCGATCCTGCTGTTGTCGAAAGTCTGGGCGGCGACCGGCGATTTCGAATATCTGTTCCTGGGGTTCGGCGCGGTGGCGCTGCTGGTTGCCACGCTGGCCATGCTGTTGCCGCGCACCGAGCTGGCCCGGCCGGTCCCGGCGCCAGGCGAATAGGGAGGATGTTTGATTTATAAACTTTACTGGAGTCCCTTCACCGCCTCGTTGGCGCCGATGGCTGTTCTCGAGGAGATCGGCGTGGACTATGAAGGCATTCAAGTTGACAGGAGCGCCAAGCAACAGAAATCGGCTGAATATCTGGCGCTGAATCCTTGCGGGTTGATCCCGGCAATGGTCCTGCCCGATGGTCGCGCCCTCTTCGAGACGGCGGCGATGGTCATGCATCTGTGCGATCAGCATTCGGCGGCGCATCTGGCCCCGCCGGCCAGCGATCCCGACCGTCCGCATTTTTATCAATGGATGCTCTACTTGGCGAATACGCCACAACCGACCTTCCGCCGCTGCCACTATCCTGAACGCTTCGCCGCCGACGAAGAGGACGTCCGAAAGCGCGGCATCGACGCCCTGATCGGCGAATTCGCGATTGTCGAGGACGCGTTGTCTCGCGGTGAATGGCTGCTGGGCGGCCGGTTCAGCGCCTGCGACATCTATCTGTACATGCTGACGACCTGGTTCGATCCGCCGGCGGCTCTTTACGCCCGCTTTCCCACCATTGCGCGCGTCGCCGCCGCCGTCGAGGCCCGCCCCGCCGCGGCCCGCGCCATCGCGAAGCACCGGCGCTAGTTAGCGGGGCGGGGCGAGGTTCGGTATCAGTTGCCCCGGCGATTAAGCTGGGCGCGCTGATAGGCGCCCTCGATGTTGAGCGGCGACCATGCCTCGAACTGGCCCCAGTCGCTGTATTTGGACAGGTCCACCGCGGCCTTGGTCTCTTCGAGCGACTTGCCCATGCGGGCCTGCGCCAGCACCTGGTCGGTGAGATCGGTCATATATCCGCGGAAGGCGGCCACGTCGGCCTTGGTGCCCAGCGGCCCATGACCCGGCGCGAGAACGTCGAAATCCATGGCTTCCACGCGGCCCAGGGATCGGATCCATTGCGGCAGATAGGCATCGGGGAAATCCTTGAACGCAACCGTCTTCACAGGAATGAAATCGACGGCGAACAGAACCCGTTCGGCCGGGAAGTGCATGACGATCATGTTGTCGGAGTGATTCTTGCCGAGATACTTCAGTTCCACCGTCTTGCCGCCAAGTTCGAGGGTCATCTGCCTTTTGAACGTGATCTGCGGCACCGCCGTCGGCCGTTTCTCGCCGAGGATCGCGGCCTTCGCTTTCTCGTGGGCGACGACGATCGCGCCGTCCGCCGCGAAAACCTCGCCGCCCGCAATATGGTCGCGATGATCGTGGCTGTAGACGACATAACGGATCGGTTTTCCAAACCGGCTGGCGATTTCGGCCTTGAGCCACTTGGCCGCATCGGCGTTGATCGGATCGGTGACGATCACGCCGTCGGGCGTTACCAGAAAGACCGAATAGTGAAAATTATTCTTGAATCGATACAGGTCACCGGAGATCTGGGTAATTTCGCGCTTTGGTGCGTCCTGCGCCTGCGCCGCGACAGCGCTCGCAATCAAAATCACCATCGCCAGCACGATATTTGAAAAACGGAACATATTT
>CAXMQC010000115.1:0-5709 GCA_964195285.1 Akkermansiaceae bacterium | reverse complement strand
GAAGGGGTCGAATACGTCTTCGCTGTTCCCGGCGAGGAGAATCTCGACCTGCTGGAATCGCTAAGGAAATCGAGCATCCGGCTTGTGCTTACCCGCCACGAGCAAGGCGCGGGCTTCATGGCCGCGACCTATGGCCGCCTGACCGGCAAACCGGGAGTCTGCCTCGCGACCCTCGGCCCCGGCGCAACCAATTTTGTCACGCCGGCGGCCTACGCCAATCTCGGCGCCATGCCGATGGTGATGATCACGGGTCAGAAACCGATCAAGAAGAGCAAGCAGGGACAGTTCCAAATCGTCGACGTCGTCGGCATGATGCGGCCGATCACCAAATTCGCGCGTCAGATCGTCAACGCCAACACCATTCCGAGCCTGGTCCGCGAGGCCTTCCGCCTGGCCGCGGAAGAACGGCCGGGCGCGGTCCATCTGGAATTGCCGGAGGATATCGCGGCCGAGCGCGCCGATTCCGACCGTCTGTTCGCCGTCAAACGGCCGCGCCGACCCGATTGCGGTGCCGTCGCCCTGGACCAGGCGGCCGCCATGATCCGCGCCGCGAAGCATCCGCTGCTGCTGGTCGGCGCCGGCGCCAACCGCAAGACCGTCATCAAGGCGCTCTCGAATTTCGTCGAGAAAACCGGCATCCCGTTCTTCAATACCCAGATGGGCAAGGGTGCTATCGGCGGGCACGACCGGCTTTACATGGGCACCGCCGCTTTGTCCGAAGGGGACTATCTGCATTGCGCCATCGGCCGCGCCGATCTGATCATCAATGCCGGCCATGATGTCGTCGAGAAACCGCCGTTTCTGATGGAGGCGGGCGGCACGCAAGTGATCCATGTGAATTTCAATACGGCCGCGGTCGATGACGTCTATTTTCCGCAGCTCGAGCTGATCGGCGACATCGCGTCGAGCTTTGTCCGATTGACCGACATGCTCGAACCGGTACCCGATCATGACTTCGACTATTTCATGCGGGTTCGCGAGCTGGTCCATGAACATATGGCCGAGGGCGCCGGGGACCCGCGCTTCCCGTTGATCCCGCAGCGGCTGGTGGCCGATGTCCGCAAGGTCATGCCGGACGACGGGATCATCGCGCTCGACAACGGCATGTACAAGATCTGGTTCGCCCGGAACTACCGCTGCACCCAACCGAACACCGTACTGCTGGACAACGCGCTGGCCACCATGGGCGCCGGACTGCCGTCGGCGATGATGGCCGCCATGCTCAATCCCGGCCGGCGGGTCATGGCAATCTGCGGCGATGGCGGCTTCATGATGAACAGCCAGGAGATGGAAACCGCGGTCCGGCTGGGCCTCGATCTCGTCGTCCTGGTGCTGCGCGACGATTCCTACGGTATGATACGGTGGAAACAGGCGGTCGGCGATTTCCCCGATTGGGGCCTGGAGTTCGGCAACCCGGATTTCGTGGCCTACGCGCAAAGCTATGGCGCGAAGGGCTGCCGGGTGGAAAACACCGAGGACTTCGCGCCGCTGCTCGAGCGATGCTTCACAGAGGGCGGCGTTCATCTGGTCGAGGCGCCAATCGACTATTCCGAAAACAAACGCGTCCTGATCGATGAGCTATCGCAAAAGATCTGCTTGATATAGATTGCGCGGGCGATCAATAGAGCCTGGAAGCCCGCCATATGTTCACGACCCGTCCGGAAATTCTCGGCACCTTCGGTGTCGTCGCCTCGACCCACTGGCTGGCCTCGGCAACGGGCATGGGCATCCTGGAGCGCGGCGGCAACGCCTTCGACGCGGCGGTGGCGGCGGGCTTTGTGCTGCATGTGGCGGAACCGCATCTGAACGGGCCGGGCGGCGACATGCCGCTGATCATGCATGCGGCGACGACGGCTGAGACCAAGGTGATCTGCGGTCAGGGGACGGCGCCGGCGGGCGCCACCATCGACCATTACCGCGGCCTGGGGCTGGAGATCGTGCCGGGAACCGGCCTGCTTGCCGCCTGCATTCCCGGCGCCTTCGATGCCTGGCTGCTGATGCTGCGCGACCATGGCACGATGCGCCTGGAAGAGGTCTTCGAGGCGGCGATCGGATATGCGGAAAACGGCGTGCCGCTGGTGCCGCGCATTATCGAGACCATCGAGACGGTGGCGGACCTGTTTCGCGCCGAATGGCCAAGCTCGGCGGCGCAATGGCTGCCGGGCGGCAACCTGCCGGTGGCGGGCACGCTGCTGGGCAACAAGACGCTGGCCGCGACCTGGCGGCGCCTGATCGAGGAAGCAAAGGCCGCCTCATCCGACCGCACCGAACAGGTCGAGGCAGCCCGGCGTATCTGGGCCGAGGGCTTCGTCGCCGAGGCGATCGACAGTTTCTGCCGCGAAAACGAGGTGCTGGACGCCAGCGGCGAGCGCCACCGCGGCGTGCTGAGCGGCGACGACATGGCGGGTTGGCGCGCGTCCTACGAGGATCCGTTGACCTTTGATTATCACGGCCACACGATCTGCAAATGCGGACCCTGGAGCCAGGGGCCGGCGCTGCTGCAAAGCCTCGCGCTGCTGGCCGAGGTCGATGTCGCGGCGATGGACCCGCTGGGCCCCGATTTCGTCCATACGGTCGTCGAATGCATGAAACTGTCCTATGCCGACCGCGAGGCTTGGTACGGCGACCCCGGTTTCGTGGACGTGCCCGTGGCCGATTTGCTGAGCAAGGCCTACGCCGACCAACGCCGGGAGCTGATCGGCGAACGCGCCTCGCTGGAGCTGCGCCCCGGCGCACCCGGCGGGCGCGAACCCCGGCTGGCCGACTTCATCACCGAGGGCCGCCGCGTCACCCCGATGGTCGCCGGCGCCGGCGAACCGACGGTGGCCCGCTACGGCTCGGTCGACGACGACCCGGGCACCCGGCCCGACGGCGTCACCAGGGGCGATACCTGCCATATCGACATCATCGACCGCTGGGGCAACATGGTCTCGGCGACGCCCAGCGGCGGCTGGCTGCAAAGCTCGCCGCTGATCCCGGAACTCGGCTTCGCGCTGGGCTCGCGGGGGCAGATGTTCTGGCTCGAGGAAGGCCTGCCGACCAGCCTGGCGCCCGGCAAACGCCCGCGCACCACGCTGACCCCGTCCTTCGTGCTTCGCGGCGGCGAGGCCTGTATGCCGTTCGGCTCGCCCGGCGGCGACAGCCAGGACCAATGGCAGCTGATCATGCTGCTGCGCCACCTGCATCACGGGCTGAACCTGCAAGAGGCGATCGATATCCCCTCGTTCCACACCGAGCATTTCCCGAGCTCGTTCTACCCGCGCGCGGCGCGCCTTGGCGTCGTCGTCATGGAGGGGCGCTGGGACAAGGGCGTGGTGGCCGAGCTGCACCGCCGCGGCCACGAAATCGAGCTCGGCCTCGACTGGTCGGAAGGCCGCCTGACCGCCGCCAAGAAGGAAGACGGCCTCCTGAAAGCGGCCGCCAACCCCCGCGGCATGCAGGGCTACGCCGTCGGGCGGTAGGGGTTGCCCTATCGCACCGGGTGTTCCGGGCCGCGGCCACGGTATCGGTCTATGAAGGCGGCGGCGGCTGCCGCCTCAAACGTATTCAGGCGCAGCGTCTTGTTCCAGGCGGTCAGGACCACTTCCTCGCCGAGCCCGGGTGCCGGGGTAACGACGACGCCACTCCACGGCCCGACATAGAGACCGGCCCATTTCCGGATCATCTCCATCGCGTCCGCCGGCGGCGAATCGTAATAGATCACAACCATGCCATGCTCGTTGGAATGCACCAGTTTCGTCGGCGGCTGGACAGTATCGTAGACTCCGGGATTGACCCATACCGGGGCATGCGCGCCGGATGTCGGAAAACGGTCGGGGTAGGTTATTGTCTGCCCGGGGGCAAGATGCCCACGACCGGCGTCACGGCCCGTCTCGACCCGCGCCAGCGCGGCCTTGCCGGACTGCGCGAGCTCAAGGAAGACCGCTTCCACGTCCTGGTCCTGCTGCCACTGCCAGCCGAGCCATCCGGCAAGGATAACGGCGCCGCCAATAAATGCCGCTTCCCAAGGTTTCAACCCGTACCGGGGCCGGGACCGGCTTGGCGCCGTTCCGGTATTCTTGCGCTTTTTCCCGCCCTTGGCCATATTTCCTGTTTCTCCCATGCTGTTGCTGAGACCGAGATTAATCAGTCCCTGGAAGGCAGGGAAATGACGATTTCGCGATGAGCCGACGGTCGCCGGCAAGCCGTGGAAAACAGAACCTCAGAGACCAGGGGACGCAGAAAAAGATGGCCACTCAACCCTTCATGAAATTCTCGATTGGCGTTCTATTTCATAAAGATGCCTGTCGTGAAGCCGGGTCAGCAGCAGCAGTGAGGCGGTCGCGCCACAGAGCGCCAGGAACATGTCCCACTGGGTGTCCCATACGTCGCCCTGCAAGGCCAGGAAGGCATCGGCGGAACCGCCCATGATCAGGGCGACCCACCATTCGAACATTTCGAAAAGCGCGCTGAAGGCGAGGCAGAAACAGACTACCAGGAAGGGGAGCCAGCGGCTGCCGCGCAGCGGCGAGTTGCGCCACAGCAGCTCGCGCATCAGGATTGCGGGAATGAAGCCTTGCGCCAGATGGCCCAGGCGATCGTAATTGTTGCGCGTCAGGTCGAACCAGTCGCGCACCCAATCGCCCAGCGGCACCTGGGCATAGGTGTAGTGACCGCCCAGCATGACGATGCCGGCATGGATGAACAAGAGGCGGTACAACAACGGCGTGAAGGGAAAGCGCGGCCGCAGCCACAGCAGCAGCGGAATGCCCACGACAACCGGTCCCGCCTCCAGCCACCAGGTCGCCCGGTCCACCGGCCCGATCCCGGAAATCACCAGCAATGCCACCGCAATCCCGAAGAGGATGAGGACTTCCCGGCCCTGTCGTACGTCGCCCGTCATGGCAACAATTTGCCACAGGCCGGACCTAGCGGGAAGTGGATTGCACTTTTTCCAATGACTGATAACGTCCGCCATAAAACAGTAGCGGCTGGCCGTCGGGGTCGGCGCGCATGCGTTCCACGGTGCCGACGAAGATCACATGGTCGCCGCCGTCGTAGGTATATTGGGTCTGGCATTCGAAAACCGCCAGCGCGTCGGCGAGGATCGGGCAGCCGAAATCCCAGATTTCAAACTCGATGCCGTCCCATTTGTCGGCCAGCGGGGTGCTGAAGCGGTCGGACAGTTCCTCCTGGCCCTCGCGCAGCACGTTGACCGCGAAATGCCCGGTTTCCAGGAAATGCGGCATGGAATAGGCGCGCCTGTTCAGGCTGAACAGCACCAGCGGCGGGTCCAGCGAGACCGAATTGAACGAACTGGCGGTGACGCCCAGCTTCTCGCCCTCGGCACCCAGCCCGGTCACCACGGTCACGCCGGTGGCGAAACAGCCCAGTGCTCGGCGCAGATCCTTCGGATCCATCTCCATCGTCGTCTCTTTACCCGCCAGTTTATGGTTCACCAGACTAACAAATAGAATGCGGCAATAACAGCACAAGCCTTCAGCCATTGCCCTGCGGCGTACGGATGCTAACCTGTCGGCCATGACGTTCGACCAGACATTTCTTATGGGCCTTCTCGTCGCCGTGCTTGTGTTTTTCGTATGGGGGCGGTGGCGTTACGACGTCGTCGCCTTTGGCGCCCTGCTGGCGGCGACATTGGCGGGAACCGTCCCGTTCGCGGAGATGTTCGCGGGCTTCGGCCATCCGGCCACGGTGACCGTCGCGCTAGTG
>CAXMQC010000114.1:0-7685 GCA_964195285.1 Akkermansiaceae bacterium | reverse complement strand
TCAAACGCAATATTTCGGAAATAAGCCGTAATACGTACAGTTATTAACAGCCAACAGTCGATTGCCGCCGACCGCCAAGCGGCGGAATAATAACAAACAGGGGGCGCGACAATGACCCGATACCTACCGACCCCAATAAAGGCCGTTCTACCCCGCTATGCCGTCGCGCTAACCCTCGTCATCGGCCAAAGCGCGTCTTTCGGGGCCGAGGCCGGGGACCATTATTTCTCTTTAAAGAATGTTTTCCCGAACGGTAAATGCTCGCCGGTGGTTCCGAATTACGAGCTGATGATCAGCGGTTTCCCGGGCGGCGAAATCACCAAATTCAAGATCCATGATGACCAGGGGGCGGTCGTTGAGGTCATTACCACCTTCGTCAACGCAGACCGTAGCCAGTGGGCGATCGTCGGATCAAAGACCGACAGCAAGGTAATTTTCTGCCTGTACGCGTCCGGCGTTGGTTACGGCGCAGTCGATAGCCTAACCAATCAGCCGGAATAGATGCTGCGCCCCGTTGGCGCCGCCGCCGCCCTAGCCCTCTCCCGGCGTCTTCGTGGTCAGCGCAAGCGCATGCACCCGTTCGGCCATTTCTTCGGCCAATAAGGCGTAGATCATGCGCTGGCGGTCGACGCGGGACTTGCCCTCGAAGGCGGCTGAGACCACGGTGACGTGGAAATGCGTCTCGCCACCCTCGCGCCAGCCGCCATGTCCCTTGTGCTTGGCCGATTCGTCAACCACCTCGAGGACCACCGGCGTCAACGCCTCGTTCAACTTTTTATTAATTCTTTCGGCTATATTCATAGATTGGTCCCCGTGGGCTGAATAAATTGCGGTTCTGGCCCGATATCGTTCGCCGACGGGCATTCGTCAAGCTTGAAAGGGGCTGTCGCGAAGACGATAATACAAAGATGAGCAGAACGCAGCGCATATACGAGCCAGGGCGCGAGGAAACGCCGGAACGGCACTGCGACCGGCCCGACTGTGGCGAGCCGGGTTATTACCGCGCACCCAAGGGCCGCGACAGGCTGGACGAATATTACTGGTTCTGCCTCGACCATGTGCGTGAATACAACAGGGCCTGGAACTATTACGCCGGCATGTCGGTGGACGAGGTCGAGGCCGACACCCGCCGCGACACCACCTGGCAGAGGCCAACCTGGCCGCTGGGCGCGCGGGGCGGCGGCCGTCCACACCATGCGCGGGGGACTACCACAATTCATGATGGTTTCGGATACTTCACCGGCGACGACGAGGGCGAGGCCCGTCAGCGCCGCAATGGTCACGCGCGCGCGCCGGGTTTTCACCCGTCCAGCCCGGAAGCCCGCGCCATGGAAATTATGGAACTGGATGCGCCGTTGACCTTGACCGGACTGAAGGCCAGATATAAGGAACTTGTCAAATTGCATCATCCCGATGCAAATGGTGGCGATAAACTGGCCGAGGAGCGGCTGAAGGATATCAACGAGGCCAATTCGACGCTGAAAAAGGCGCTCGCAACCTGATGCCCCCGGGCAGCGGGACAGCCGCCCGGCAATGGCCTCACCCTGGAATACAAACGGACCCCGATCGATGACGAATACGACAGACTACGAGTTGCAGCGCGCCCACGATCTGGAGGCACCGGACATTACGGTATCCGTGCGTCAGACCTTCGGCATCGATACCGACATGGAGGTCCCGGCTTTCTCGCATGGCTCCGACCATGTGCCGGAACTGGACGAGGCCTATGTGTTCGACCACGATACCACGCTCGCCATCCTGGCCGGATTCGCCCATAACCGCCGCGTCATGATCCAGGGCTATCACGGCACCGGCAAATCGACCCATGTGGAACAGGTGGCCACGCGGCTCAACTGGCCCTGCGTGCGCGTCAACCTGGACAGTCATATCAGCCGTATCGACCTCATTGGCAAGGACGCCATCGTGCTGCGCGACGGCCAGCAGGTCACCCAGTTCCGCGAGGGCATCCTGCCCTGGGCGCTGCAGAATCCCTGCGCGCTGTGCTTCGACGAATACGACGCCGGGCGCCCGGACGTGATGTTCGTGATCCAGCGCGTCCTCGAGGTCGAGGGCAAGCTGACGCTCCTGGACCAGAGCCGTGTAATCCGCCCGCATCCGTGGTTCCGCCTGTTCTCGACCACCAATACGGTCGGTCTGGGCGATACCACGGGGTTGTACCACGGCACCCAGCAGATCAACCAGGCGCAGATGGACCGCTGGAACATCGTCACCACGCTGAACTATCTGTCGGACGAGGTGGAAAACCGGATCGTGCTGTCCAAGGTGCCTAACTACGACAATGACGAGGGCCGGGCGACGATCGCCGCCATGGTGACGCTCGCGGATTTGACGCGCGCCGGTTTCATCAGTGGCGATATTTCGACCGTCATGTCGCCGCGCACCGTCATCACCTGGGCGGAAAACGCGGAAATGTTCAAGGACATCCCCTTCGCATTCCGGGTAACCTTCCTGAACAGGTGCGACGAGCTGGAACGCCCGGTCGTCGCCGAATATTACCAGCGCTGCTTCGGCACCGAGCTGCCGGAGTCCGGGGTCAAGGCGACCCTTATATAATCGGATCGCCATGGCGGACCAGGACTCACCGATCGAGATCTTCAAACGCGCGAACGCCGCGGCCTTTCGTGCGATCTCGGGCCGCGACGATGCCGACCTTACCTACGGCACAGACGGTGCCAAGGGCGCCGAGGGGCCGCGCGTGCGCGTGCCCCTGCCCAGCCGCGACCTGCCACAAGAGGAAGCCGCCTATGTGCGCGGCGAGGCCGATGCCGCGGCCCTGAAGCTGCGCCTGCATGACCCGGCCTTGCACGCCCGGCGCCGGCCCACCGGCGACGTCGCGCCGGTGTTGTACGACTCGTTGGAGCAGGCCCGGGTTGAAGCACTCGGCGCGCGCAAGATGGCCGGGGTCGCGGAAAATCTTTCGGCGGCGCTGGAGGAACGTTACCGGCGCGAGGGTTTTGGCGTGGTCGAGGACACCACCGAGACGACGATGCCGGAAATCGTCCGGCTGATGGCCCGCCAGACGCTGACCGGCGCGGCGCCACCGCCGGCCGCCCGGGCAGCCTGGGAACAGTGGCAGCCCCTGCTGAATGCCCGGGTAAAGCGTGCGCTGATCAAACTGGAACGCCATACCGGCGACCAGGCCGCTTATTGCGAGGCGGTGCGCCAGCTAATCAGCGAGTTGGACATCGATCTTGGCGAAGATGACCAGACGCAAGGCGGTGAAGACTCCGACGAACAGGGTGGCGAGGACCAGGAAGAAGGACCCGAATCCACCTCGGACGAGGTCGAGGGCACCGGCCAACTGGAACAGGCGCTGTCGGACAGTCTGGCCGCCGATGCCGGCGACATGGATATCCAGGAATCGGACGACGCCGGCGATGGCGAGGCGATGAGCGCGCCGGGCGGCGAGACCCCCGGCGATCCCGGTATGAAACGCCAGGACAGGGATCTGTCGAATTTGCCGAAGGAACCATTCTACAAGCTTTATACCGAGGCTTTCGACGAGGTCATCGAGGCCGAGGAGTTGTGCGATCCCGAGGAACTCGCCCGTCTGCGCCATATGCTGGACCAGCAGCTCGGCCACCTGCAGGGCATGATCGGCAAACTGGCCAACCGGTTGCAGCGCCGCCTGCTGGCCAAGCAGATGCGGTCGTGGGAATTCAATCTGGAGGAAGGCCTGCTGGACACGGCGCGGCTTGATCGCGTCGTCACCAATCCGCTGACGCCATTGTCCTTCAAGCAGGAAAACGATACCGAATTTCGAGACACCGTGGTCACCCTGCTGCTCGACAATTCGGGTTCGATGCGCGGCCGGCCGATCGCCATAGCGGCGATGAGCGCCGACATCCTGGCCCGCACGCTGGAACGCTGTGGCGTCAAGGTGGAAATCCTGGGATTCACGACGCGCGCCTGGAAGGGCGGGCAGGCGCGCGAGCAATGGATCGCCGACGGCAAACCGGGCAGTCCGGGCCGCCTGAACGATCTGCGCCATATCATCTACAAGACCGCGGATTCTCCCTTGCGCCGGGCCCGCAAGAATCTGGGATTGATGCTGCGCGAGGGCTTGCTGAAGGAAAATATCGACGGCGAGGCGCTGATGTGGGCCCATAACCGGCTGATCGCGCGCACCGAGCAGCGTCGCATCATGCTGGTGATCTCGGACGGCGCGCCGGTCGACGATTCGACGCTGTCGGTCAATGCCGGCAATTACCTGGAACGCCATCTGCGCGACGTCATCGACTATATCGAGACCCGTTCGCCGGTCGAGCTGGTCGCCATCGGCATCGGCCATGACGTGACCCGCTATTACCGCCGCGCGGTCACCATCATGGATGTCGATCAACTGGGCGGCACGATGATGGAAAAACTGACCGAGCTGTTCGACGAGGACAGCGGTGGACACCGCGCCGGTCCGGCAAGACGAATCGCGGCCAACAGGCGGTAATTCTAGGCCATATCGGTTTTCGTGGGCTCGTCAATGCGGTGCACGACAAGATTCGGCAGTTCCTTCGGCTTTTCACGGCGCCGGCGAATCATATTCGCAGGCGCGCCAAGCAAGGCGAGCATAATAGCGGCCAACAGCCAGCCGCCGATGAACCCGGCGCCACCGAAGATCGCGCCCTCGGCGGTAATCGGCGTACCAGCCTTATAGTCGGCGAGGGTCTCGCGAATTATCGGGTTGAATGCCGGATCGTTATAGTTTTGCAATAGCTTGACTGGCCGCATCCAGGACGGGCCATCCTGCAGCATCTGTTGCATTTCGGTAAAGCGTTTCAGGTATACCGGCCAGGCCGCAATATTGGCGGCCTCCAACCTGACTTTGGGATCATTGCTGGCCTGCAACGCGGCGATATATTGTTCGCGGGTCCTGTCGAACTGTTTGGCGCGCACATCGAGCCGCGCGACCTCGTTCTGGTAGGAATCTACCCAGCCGCCCAGGCGTTGCACATACTGCTGCGAAAATTCCGGCGCCTGAGAGGCACCGACCCCGCAAACAACCGCGACGCATATAACTAGGACCCGTTTCAGCACTGCAATATCCTCTTTATCGCGATCATCAGATTTACAGGTTTTCGTCGAAAAATTTCAAGGTCCGTTCCCAGGCCAGCTTCGCGTCGGCCGCGTCATAACGGGCGCTGGTCGGGTTCGCGAAGGCATGGTCGGCATCGTACCAGTGGGTGGTGAATCGCTTGCCGGCCTTTCCCATTTCCGCCTCCCAGGCCGAGACCATCGGTTTGTCGATGAATTTGTCGCGCGTTGCGAAATGGCCCAAAACCGGGCCCTTGAGGCGCGCCAGCTCATCGGCATGGCGGTTGACCCGGCCATAATAGATCACCGTCGCCTCGACCGGCGCGGCGATCGACGCGCCGAGCGACCAGCCGCCGCCGAAACACCAGCCGACCGTGCCAATCTTGCGGTTCGAGGCGTCATGGACGCGCAACCATTCGATCCATCCCGCCAGCGTATCGGCCGCTTCTTCCGCCACCACGGCGCCGGTCAGCGCCCTGGCCTCGTCGGGGGTGGCGGCAACCTTGCCGCCCATCAGATCGACCGCCACCGCCAGATAGCCCCGCTTGCCGAATTCGGCCGTCACCGCCTTGATCTGGTCGTTCAGCCCCCACCATTCGTGGATCAACAACACCGTCGGCGCCGGCACGCCATGCGGCATCGCCAGCGCGCCGCTGACCCGCAGGCCCTTGGGTGTATAAATGGTATATTCATGCAAACCCGCCGCGGCGGCGCGGGCCAAGTCGGGGTCGGCCAGGATCGCCGCCAGTGGCAGTCCCGCCACTGACGCGCTGGCTACGCCTTTCAAAACGTCCCTTCGCGCAAACATGCCATTCTCCCGAATCGCCACGGAATTGCCGTGGAATATTAACCCGCCGCGACGATTTTCGCTACCAGCCGACGTTGGTCAGTCCAGCAGATGCCGGGCCAGGGCGATACAGATGCGCCGGTCCGGCGTGGCCTTCTGGAACCCAACCGCTATCGGGTCGATACCGGTGCCGATTACCAGCGCCTCGCCGCGGCTGCGATGGGGCCGAATCAGCGCGATATGGCCCTTTGTCGCCGCCAGATAGTAGCCCCGAAGGATAGCGTATTCACCATCCTGCACCAGGGCCTTGCCGGCCAGTTCGTCGACCGCGGCCAGCCGCTCCTGCTGGGTCGGGATGGGACCATTCGCGGCCTTGGCCTCATCATCCAGTTCGACCGGCTGTTGCTCGTAGATCCAATCGCCACCGCGAAACTCGTCTGCCAGGTCCTCCAGGGTCATATCGGCGACCGAGCCAGAAATAACGCCGACATCGGGCGCGTAGCCGGCATAGCGCGCGACCTTGCCATCAAAGAAACGGTACAGCTTCCAGCCCTGGATCAAGCCCCAATACTCCAGACGGTAGGGCCAATCCTCCGACGGCTTGCCTTGCGCGCCGTCAGTGCCCCATTCCGCCGCCAGGATGGCGTTGATCTCTGATTTGACCCGATCCAATGGCTTACCGCCTGTTCCAGGTTCCATTGAATTGTACCATGCACGCAAAATCTCTAAGAATTTATGTACATAAGCTATCGAATCGCCGGCCGGGCCGGCCCAAAAACGCAAAAAAGCCCGCGAATTCGCGGGCTCATCCGGCAGGGCGCCTGGTTTGCGGCCGGATCAGGCCGCGCCAGCCGCCTTTTTTACGATGCGACGCTTCAGCCTGCGGGCCTCAACCGACAGTTTGACATTGGAGGTGCCGAGCAACCAGGCATCCAGCCCACCGTTCTTTTCAATGGTGCGCAGCGCGCTCGTCGTGATGCGCATCCGGACGCTCTCGCCCAGCACGTCGCTCTGCAGCGAGGCCGTCTGCAGGTTCGGCAGAAAGCGGCGGCGGGTCCTGTTGTTGGCGTGACTGACATTGTTGCCGGTCTGTACGCCCTTGCCCGTAACGATGCAGCGTCGAGCCATAATTCGGTATCCTTGGCGATAAAATACGGTCGCCGGGCACAGACTTCACCCGGCAGGCGGGCCTATTTAGTGCAGGAGGGGGGGCGCCGTCAAGGGCTGAATCTGGCCATTTTGCCGCGATGAGCGGTGAGCAACATCTGGCGTCATCCAAAACCACGGCCAAGACGCCTACCCGCTTGCACGAGGCATCGGCAGCCCGCTGTTTCTGGCGAATATGCGGCATCGGGATTTCCGGCTCAGTCTTCTCCAGAATGTGCTCGGCCTGCTCTGGCCGATAAATGGCGCGGAAAAACCGGAACACTGGTGTGGCATTCCGGTGTTCAGGAGATATCGAAAGATTCAGTACTCGGCGTCGAGGCTGTCCATGGAAAGCTGTGAACGCCAGGCGGTCGCCGATTCGTTGAGCGCATACATGAGACCGGTCTGGTCGTCCCAATCGGCCCCGCCGGCCGGCTCGTCGAAATCCGCATCGACCGTGAAGACTTCCACCGCGTTCGAGGCCTGCTCGCCAAAATTCGCATATCGTCCCATAACTCCTCACTCCTCAAGTTGGCGCCGGGGTCTCGGCGTTTCCGTCATTTCATGGCGCCAATTTGTGTTCGGCGCGTTTGAGGGACCGTTTGAAGGCAATACCAAGGAGCGCTGATAAAGACCCATTTGACCGGATTCCCATGACCGCTGGTCAGGCGTGGTTCGCGCCGTGGCGCCGCGCGCCATTAGC
>CAXMQC010000113.1:0-4762 GCA_964195285.1 Akkermansiaceae bacterium | reverse complement strand
GTATCGATGTATGCGCTCGCCGCCCTGTTGCCGCTATTGCCCGCCAAACAGCGTGAGACTTCTTCCGAGGACTGGATGTCGACCGATGCCGAGGTCGCCTGTCCGGACCCCCATTGTGGCGGACGGTTTCGCATCACCCGTATGGGTAAACGCTGGTTCACCCATGCGGAAACCACCGGCCTGCCCGACACGCGCGAGACGCCTTACTGGCAGACGGACTCCGGCGCATGAATGGGGTCGAAACCGCCGATCTGCGCCCCGGGCACCGGATCTCGCGCGTCATCAAGGGGGGCTGGCAGCTGGCCGGCGACCACGGCCTCGTAGATCGCGAATCGGCGATCAACGACATGGATGCGTTTCTGGAAGCCGGAATCACTACCTTCGACTGTGCCGATATCTATATTGGTGTCGAAGAAATGATCGGCGCGTTCATAGCCGGTGTCAGGAAACGGCGCGGCAGCGAATTCGCCGACCGGATCCGCGTTCATACCAAGTTCGTACCGGACCTGTCCCGCCTGAGCGACTTGCGCCCGCATGAGATCGAGACCATCATCGACCGCTCGCTGAAACGCCTGCAAATCGACCGCCTGCACCTTGTCCAGTTCTTCTGGTGGGACCTTTCCCTGGGCAATGCGGTCATAGCGCTGGAACCGCTGAAGCGTCTGCAGGAAAAGGGCAAGATCGGCAATCTCGGGGTCAACAACTGGGACTCCGCCGATATCGCCCCCTTCATAGACGCGGGGTTCGATGTCGTTTCGGCCCAGGTTCAGTATTCCGTTCTCGACCATCGCCCGGCGAACGGGCTCGGCGATTGGGCGGCGGTCAACAACATCCAGTTCCTTTGCTACGGTACGCTCGCCGGCGGTTTCCTGACGGATTACTGGATCGGCCGGCCCGACCCAGGTTTCGAGTTCGAGAACCGCTCGCTCGTCAAATACCGGCTTATTATCGATGAATTTGGCCCGTGGGACCGTTTTCAGAGCCTACTGAAGGCACTGAAGGCTATTGGCGACAGGCATGGCGTCTCGCTTTCCTCCGTGGCGACCCGCTATGTCCTTGACGAGCCGCAGGTTGCCGCGGCGATTGTTGGTGCGCGCTATGGGCGGCACCTGTCAAAGATGCTTGAGGTATTCCGGCTCCATCTTGACGACGACGACCGCCACCTGCTTGCGGAGGCAACCGCACTGGCGGAGGGTCCGGCCGGTATGGTTTATGGTCTCGAGCGCGACCGTACGGGGCGCCATGGCCGAATCATGAAATACAACCTCAACACCTCATCCGGCGACCTGATACTGACGGAAAATCTCGGTCGTGGCTGAGGTAATTCTTGAGACAAGCGGGTTGACCCAGGATTATGGGGCGTTCCGGGCCGTCGACGACGTTTCGATTTCAATCCGGCCCGGTTCGATCACCGGATTGATCGGACCGAATGGCGCCGGAAAAACCACTATTTTCAATACGCTGACCGGTATGCTGAAACCAACGAGCGGAGGGGTGTTTCTGAACGGTCGGGATATTACAGGAATGCCGGCGAACCGCCTTTTCGCCATGGGATTGGCGCGGACGTTTCAGATTCCGCGCCCCTTCCGGCGCATGAGTGTCCTGGAAAACGTCATGCTGTCGCCTCTCGGCCAGGTTGGCGAGCGCATCCTGGGGCCGATCGTCAATGCCGATTTAATGCGCGACCAGGAACGGGAAATCCGCAAGCGGGCGATGGAGATTCTGGAATTCGTCACCCTGGAAAAGCTGGCGGACCACGCCGCCGGCAAGATTTCCGGCGGCCAGATGAAGCTGCTGGAAATGGCAAGGGTTCTGATGGGCGACCCATCGCTCATTCTGCTCGACGAGCCGGCCGCGGGCGTCAATCCGACACTCACTCGGATCCTAATCGATCGGATCGAGGCGTTGAACCGCCAGGGCAAAACGTTCCTGATCATCGAGCACGACATGGACTTCGTCATGCGCCACTGCAACCCGATTATCGCGATGGCTCAGGGAAAGATCATGTTTCAGGGGACCGCGGAGGAAGCGCAGGCCAACACGCTGCTTCTGGACGCCTATCTTGGGGCGCAGACGAATGACTGAAGCGGCTTTGAGAGTGGAAAACGTGACCGCAGGCTATGTCCGTGACCTGCCGGTCCTGAGGAACGTTTCGGTCACGCTGGATAAAGCATCCATCGCGGTCATCATCGGACCAAACGGTGCCGGAAAATCGACCCTGATCAAAGCGATCGCCGGCCTTCTTCCCATTACCTCCGGAACGATCCTTCTCGGCGACAAGGATGTCAGCAGGATTCGTCCCGACGAGCTGGCTAAATACGCGATCTCCTACGTGCCGCAGAACGACAATATCTTCCGCACCCTGACCATTCGGCAAAATCTCGAACTGGTCCTGAGGAAAAAGCGGCACGAAGCGGCCGATCGCCTGAACTATCTTTTTGCGCGTTTCCGCCCGCTCGAAGAAAAGCAACACGAAAAGGCCGGATCCCTGTCTGGGGGACAGCGTCAGATGCTCGCCGTGGCGATGGCTCTGGCGACACGCCCTTCAATCATTCTGATGGACGAACCAACGGCCGGGCTATCCCCGAAAGCGGCGCAGGAAGTGCTGGAACTGGCCAAAGGCCTGACCGAACACGGCGTCTCAATCCTGCTTGTGGAGCAGAACGTCAAACAGTCTCTCAGGATCGCGGATCATTGCTATATCCTGGCCGAAGGGCGCAATCAGCTCGATGGAAAGGCGGCCGATCTCCTGCGTGATCCGATGGTGGGCGAGATCTATCTCGGTGGCAAACGGACGGTGGCGACATGATTCAGAATCTTGTCGACGGCGTTCTGGTTGGGTCAATCCTCTCCTTGGGGGCGATCGGGTTGACCATGATCATGCACATGCTGAGGTTCGCCAATTTTTCCCACGCCGAGCTCTTGTCGCTGGGAGCCTACGTCGCCCTGGTGTTCGAGGCGCTCTTTTCCGCCGTCCTGGCACCCCTGCAAATGGCGATTGGCCCATTTAGCCTGACTGGGGCTCTGATCATCGCGATCCTGGTCGCAATGGTGTTGACGGGCCTCTCGGCGGTCGTCATCGACCTGCTGGTTTTCAAACGTATCCGCGAGAAAGGCCAGGAACTATCCATGGTCTTCGCCTCTTTCGGGGTGGCACTGATCGTCCGCAACGTGATCGCGCTGAGCTTTGGCCTGAAGTCGCAGCTCTATTCCGATGATATCCACTTTGCCATGGTAATCAGCCGCGACCCGCTGTTGCTGGTGAAGCCCGATCAGGTCTTTTTCCTTGTCACGGCGCTGATCTTCATGGGCATTTTGCACTACGTTCTGTCGCGCACGACCTTTGGTTATGCGCTGAGGGCGGTGGCGGAGAACCCGTCATTGGCGCAGGTCGCGGGCATAAGACTCTCTTCGGTCATCACCGTTACCTGGATCCTTGGCGGCGGTTTGGCGGCGGCGGCCGGCGTGTTCTATGGTCTGAACAACCAAATCAGCCCGGTGATCGGGCGTGACCTGGTCCTACCGATATTTGCCGCGACCATCGTCGGCGGTATCGGATCGATCTACGGGGCTGTTCTAGGAGGGTTCGTGGTCGGAATCGCATCAAATATGGCGCTGGCGATTCTGCCGTCGGGATACAGCCCGGCGGTTCCGTTCCTGATTATCGTGGCCGTGCTGTTGATCCGCCCGACGGGGCTCTTCGGAGACGACAGGACGTGATCGGCGTGATTTCCTATTTGGTCTTTTTCGCGACCGTCGCCTCGATTTTGTCAATCGCGGTTCTGGGCCTCAACCTGCAATGGGGAAACACCGGCCTCTTCAACGGCGGTGTTGTCGCGTTTTTCGGGGCCGGGGCCTATGGAACGATACTCTTTGGCGGAACGCCGCAGCCGGACCACCTGGGCGGGTTCGAATTGTTTTACCCGCTTGCGCTCGTGGGAGGGGTCGCAACCGCCGGTCTGCTGGCTTGGATCGTCGGCGTACTGACGCTGAAGCTCAGGTATGACTATCTCGCCATCGCGACCTTCGGCGTTGCTGTGGCCCTGGAGAGCCTGGTCAGGAACGCCGAGTGGCTGTCCGGCGGCGCCAAGGGCATGCGCGGTTTCGAGCGGCCGCTGGAAACGGCCATCGGCGATCCCTTCGTCTTCAATATCCTGTTTTGCCTGATCGCCGTCGGCTTCCTGGCCGCGATCTATGTCTTCCTGGAAAAAGTCATCCGCTCGCCCTTTGGCCGACTCCTGCGGGCGATCCGAGAGGACGAGGAGGCCGCGCGTTCGCTGGGCAAGAGCCCGCAGCGGGTTCGGCTGACCGCTTTTGTCACCGGATCGATGATCATGGGATTGTCGGGTGGTCTTTACGCGACGTTCTATGCCTTCATCAGCCCCCAGGACGTCCTGCCGACCCTGACGTTCCAGATCTGGGCGATGTTGATCGTCGGTGGCGCCGGAAACAATAAGGGTGCGATCGTCGGATCCTTCTTGATCTGGGCCGCCTGGACCGCCAGTGGCTGGGTCCTGTCGCATTATGCCCCGGTGGAAGCCCAGCTCTACACCGGCACGTTGCAATATATTTTGATCGGCATGATTATTGTGGGCATGCTGTTATGGCGGCCCCAGGGGCTTTTGCCGGAAAAACTCGTTGTTTCGCAATCAGGAGATCGTACGCATCCTTAAACCAATTAGAAAAGCGTGCTATATTATTTAAAACCCAGGGAGTAATGAAATGAAAATGAAATATTACACAAGAACCGGCCTGATCACCG
>CAXMQC010000112.1:0-3227 GCA_964195285.1 Akkermansiaceae bacterium | reverse complement strand
GACCGACGCCATCGATCAGCATCCCCATTCGGTGCTGTTGCTGGATGAAATTGAGAAAGCCCACCCGGATTTGTTCAATATCCTGCTGCAGGTGATGGATCACGGAAAGCTTACCGATCATAACGGCAAGACCATCGATTTCCGCAATGTTGTTCTGGTGATGACCACCAATGCCGGGGCTGCCGATATGGCGAAACCGGCCATGGGTTTTGGCCGCGAAGCGCGGGTCGGCGATGACCAGGAAGCGGTCAATCGCATGTTTACGCCGGAATTTCGGAATCGCCTCGATGCGGTAATCGGTTTCGAAGCCCTGAAACCGGAAACCGTGTCGCGCGTCGTCGACAAGTTCGTGATGGAGTTGGAAGGCCAGCTTGCCGACCGCAATGTGATCATCGAGCTATCGGACGAGGCCCGCGATTGGCTGGCCAAAAAGGGCTATGATATTACTTTCGGGGCCCGTCCGCTCGGCCGGGTGATTCAGGAATACATCAAGAAACCGCTGGCCGAGGAATTGCTGTTTGGCAAACTCGCCAAGGGCGGGATCGTCCGGGTCGATCTTGGCGATGAAGGGCTGGAACTCAGCTATCCTCCCGATAAGCCGGGAAAGAAAAAGGTCAAGGAGACCGTGGAGGGCTGATCGAAACCAGTCTGCGCGTCAACCGGCGCAAAGACAAGAAAAAGGCCAGCGCGGGGGACTGCGGTGGCCCTTTTCCGTTGGCCCGGGGCGGTAGGGGGAGAGTAGCTACCGCCTTTGTGATCCCCAAGGGTGGCTCAGAGCAGAAGAGACATGAGAATCAGCGCATCGAAAATCAGCAATGAAACCGCGACGAAGGTAACGTAGCCGACCAGCAGCCGCCCACGAGCGCTCAGTCGCCGTCTGGCGGCGCTTTTGCGCTGGTATGGAACCGGGGCCCAATTATCTGTTGTTGTCATCATCTAGCCGATCTCCGTTGCGGTCTTGGCAATACTGCAAGACTGACAACGAATTAAGGCCGATCCATGTCCCCAGACAGGCAATTCAATGGAGAAATAATACCAAGGTTGGTCGCGTAGGACTCATTTGGCCAATCTTGGTATCAGAGCTTATCCCTCGCCGCGCCGATATGGCGTCATACTGGCCATGGCCTCGATCTCGCGGGTCACCTGACGCGATTCTCGCCGGATGAAATCGGCAACGGGGTCGCGCAGGCCCGGGTCGCGGATTAGATGGGCACTGAATGTGCGGACCGGTTCGTAGCCACGCTGCACTTTGTGTGGGCCCTGAGTGCCGGCCTCGACGCGCTGGATACCATGCTCAATAGCGAAATCTATGGCGCGGTAATAGCAGGCCTCGAAATGCAAAAACCGGTAATCGCCCTCGGCGCCCCAGTTACGGCCGTACAGGGCCCTGGTCCCACGCAAATTCAGCGCACCCGCGACCATTCTCCCATCCCGTTCCGCCATCACCAGCACAACGCGTTCACCCAGCCGCTCGGTCATTAGCTCGAAAAACTCGCGGTTGAGGTACGGATAGCCCCACTTTCGGTCATAGGTGTCGACATAGAACCTGTAGAACGCGTCCCAATGCCGGGACTTGATGTCGGCGCCAACCAGGATCGGCGTGCGGATGCCGGACTCGGTTACACGCCGTCTTTCCCTGGCGATTGATTTGCGCTTGCGGCTCATCATTGTGGCCAGAAATTCATTGAAATCGCGGTAGCCACGATTTTGCCAGTGATATTGCATGCCGTGGCGGATCAGCCAGCCGCGCTCGCCGAGCAATTTAGCCTGATCTTCCGGCAGGAAGGTGACATGGACGGAACTCAGGCCATGCTGCTCAGCGAGTTCTTCCATTCCCGCGGCCAATGCGGCCTCGGTCGACGTCGCGCCCGGTCCGGGTCGCGCCAGCAGCCGGCGTCCGGGCGCCGGGGTGAAGGGCACGGCGCATTGCAGCTTGGGATAATAGCGCCCGCCGGCGCGTTCATAGGCATCGGCCCAGTTCCAGTCGAAAACATACTCGCCCTGGCTGTGGCCTTTGACATAAAGCGGCGCGACGGCCACGACGGCGCCGTCCGGTGCCTCTACAGCCAAATGACGCGGCAGCCAGCCGCTTTCCGCCGAAACACATTCCGCCTCTTCCAATGCACTGAGGAAATCATAGGACAAAAACGGGTCGTCGGCGCCGGCACAAGCATCCCAACCGGCCTTGCCGATCGCGGCAATCTTCTCCGCCATCCTAACCGAAATATGTTCGTTTCCGTCCGGCATCCGCTCCAGTCCTGTCGTGTACACAGATTAGGGCAATGCGAGACGCAAGCAAGACATTGCATATGCTTGACAGGAGCCGTCGAAAGTCCAATTCATCCATTGGCGTTGCAGCGGGAGGCCGGATCATTGATCGACAAACCCAAATCCCCCGATCCGGTCACTGTCAGCGGGAGGTTGCGCAACGCGCAGCGACAGTACGCACCGTCGGCGGCGCGCAATACCGGCCCCATCCTGGAGGTGCTGCGCGGCCTGCTGCCGGCCAGCGGGCGGGCTTTGGAAATTGCCAGCGGTACCGGTCAGCACGCCGTGGCTTTCGCCGAAGCGTTCCCCGGCGTCGAATGGCAACCCAGCGATCAGGACGAGACAGCCAGAAACAGTATCGCGGCCTGGGTGGCGGAGGCAGGACTTGGCAATCTGCGTCGGCCATTGAATATCGATGTCCTGGTCGACGACTGGTGCAAGACGATGGATGTCGGGCTCGACCTCGTGGTCTGTATCAATATGATCCATATTTCGCCCTGGGAGGCCTGTGAAGGGCTGATGGAGGGTGCCGGCTCGCTATTGCGCGAAGGCGGGCTGTTATTTCTCTATGGGCCCTACAAGCGAGACGGCCGGCACACGGCGCCCAGCAACGACGCCTTCGATGGTTCTCTGCGCGGTAGAAATTCCCAGTGGGGTATTCGGGATATGGCGGATGTCGCCCGGGCCGCGGGCCTGCATGGTATGAGTCTGGAAGATTCCGTCGCAATGCCGGCTAACAATTATTCGATGGTTTTCAGGAAAGCCGCACCCTGATCGACCCTTGCCGGCGGCTCATACAGGCAAGTCGCCGTTGTGCTCCAAACAACCATTTTCCCAACTTTCATTGGTCCTGGCAAATCAACTGCCATCCAGCGCAGGTCGCCCGGGCGGATTGTATCCTGCCGTTCATTCTGGTGCGCCGGTGGCCCGTCAGTGGGTCAGTGCATTCGCAATGTTAA
>CAXMQC010000111.1:0-3316 GCA_964195285.1 Akkermansiaceae bacterium | reverse complement strand
CAAAATCAGATACACCGACGATCGCGAGACCCATATCGTCATTGAGGAACGCTTGCGAGAGTCCATTGAAGCCCAGCAATACTGGTTCTGGTCGCGCACGACATTGAACGGCAAGACCGTGGCGATCATCGCCGGTGAAGCGGTTCGCCCGGAGGGCGGCACGCTGATCGAGGTCCAGGACGAGACCGTCGCAGACGCGGCAAAGGCCGCGGGCTCGGAAGAAAAGGCCGTCGACCCCGCCGCGGCGCAGGCCGAAGCCGAAGCAAAAAAAGTCGTGGAACAGGAAGCCGCGCTGCAGGATGACGGAACGATCGAAATGCGCCTGCTCGGCGTTCAGGTCAAATATAACTGGCCGGACGACCGCCGGACCGAGGTCGACCCCGCCGCGATCTTCCCCTTCGATGCCTTGAAGAGGCAGCTCGACAGCCTGGAAGCCGGCGCGCTGCAGCCCGAGTTTATCGTGTTTGACGGTTTGAACCGGGACGACGCCTATCGCGCAATCTATCGACCGGCCCAGGTCGCCCAGATCGCCAACCCGATCATTCCCGACGGCAACGCCGAGTTGCTGGACGTGCCGGCGTGGCGCTTCAGCACGCAGTATTTCCTGATGGGCAGCGAAAGCCGCACACCATCCAGGACCATCACCTCGAAAGTTCATGCCAACGGCGTGATCAGCGACACCGTCATCGATATGGGCCCGTTCGCCTTCAAGGGCACGCTTGCCTGGTTGAAGGGTGAACCGATCCCCGATTGCTGACCCTGTCCGGCTGTCGAGGAAAAAAATGAACCGCGCATGGATCACATGGCTTTTTCTGGCGCTTGTCGCCGCGCCCGCCGGTAACACGGCCGGGGCGGCGCAAACCGTTTCTCATGAAGCCTATTACAAGGTGACACTGGAGCGGTTGAAAATTCCCGGCAAAGTCCTGCGATCGAGTGGCGAGATGGCCATGAGCGTCAGCCGCGACTGCAAGAAATGGACGTTACGCCACGAAACCAACTTCAGCGTGGAGTTGGAGGGCAATCGGGAAGTCTATTTCGCCAACCGGTATCGGCTGTATGAAAGCCTGGACGGCAGGCGCCTGGATTTCCGGGTCGTTCACAAGCAGAACGGCTACACCGTTTTGAACATTAAGGGCAGCGCTACCCTGCCGGCCGATGGCTCCAGTGGAACGGCGCGCTTCGACTTGCCGGAACCGAGAAATCTGCCGTTGCCGCCGAAAACCGGATTTCCGATGGCGCAGGCGCATCTGACGATCGACCGGCTCGGTGCAGGTAAGACTTTCAGCCGTTATGTCCTGTTCGAAGGGTCGGGCGTATACCAGGTTACCGACGTGTCGGCAGGCAAGGACATGGCCATTGAGGCGCCGCCCAAAGGCGACCTCGGGCTCTTGGGCGGCAAGTCCTGGCGGGTTGAAAGCACGCTCTATCCCTATGGTGCAATCGATGCGGAGCCCGCCGGCACAACGATCACACAGACCCAGGCGAACGGTGTTTCGCCGGCCTTTCTCGTCGATTACGGGAACCTGGTGGTGCGAGGCGAGCTGAAATCGATTCGCCGCCTTGCGGAACCGGACTGTTAGGCGCCCGGCGATGATGACACATAAAGCGACAGTCGGTGCGATTCTGGCAACGTCGATGATGACATTGCTCGCGGTGCAGGTTGCGGCGGCGGAGATCGTGCCGCATGAGGCGAGATACGACATCAAGCTCGAGTCACTGCAGGCCGAGGGCTTCCCTCTTGAGGCGGACGGCGCGATGGCGATTCGCCTGACCCGCGACTGTCAAAAATGGGAATTGATGCAGGAGTTGCGTTTCAACGTCGGGGTTAACGGGGGAGCGCCGATCAATATCCAAATGCTGGTTCGCGTTCTGGAAGGGCTCGACGGTAGGCGAATGGAATTCACCGGTTGGCAGAATCAGAATGGCGGAAACCGGATGGAAGTCAGAGGGACGGCCGCCATGAACCGCGACGGCTATGGCGGTGTCGCCCGCTTCCAATACCCGGAAGAGACGGATTGGGACTTGCCGTCGCCCACGAAATTCCCGATTGCGGCGAAGAATGAACTGCTCGCCGCGCTGAGCAGCGGGCAGGCCAATCCCCAATCCATAGCATTCGACGTGCTGGGCATTTCGGAGGTTATCCGGACCGGTCCCGGAAAGGCCGTGAATTTCAAGAAGATAGAAACCGACAATATTTCATTGGTCGAAGGACGGTCCTGGCTCATCGATCGGGCCGTTTATTTCGAGGCGATCGCACGGAACCAACCCTTCCTGATCGAAACGCTGCAAATTCATGCAAACGGAATAGTAAGCAAATTCTGGCACGATTACCAAACCATGGTTCTGTCCGGCGAGTTGGTCGCGCTTGAGGAAATTTCCAAACCCGACTGCTAGAGCGGGTACAAACGAAGGCGAATGACGATGACGCGTATATTGAAATCTCTGCCCCTGGCGCTGCTGGCGCTGATCCTGGGAAGTCCGGCCGCGCTGGCGCAAGGCACAGGATTGGCCAGCTACGAAGCAACCTATCGGCTTACCTTGGGCGATATCGAATATGACGGCGCTATCATCACCGCGAAAGGCGCGATGGCCACGCGTGTCCGCCGCGATTGCACGCGCTGGCAGTCCCATTCGGAATTCCTGTTCATGCTTGAACTCGATAATGGCGAAAAGGTTCGCACCCACACCATGTTCCGGCAGCGCGAGAGCCTGGATGGCCAGAGCATCGACTTCGTTTACTGGCGGGAACTTTCTGATTCGGGCCGGCTGGAATACCGGGGCAACGCAAAGATCCCGCTGGATGGCGAGGCCGGCTCGGTAAAGTACGACAAGCCCAAGCGGTACGAACGGAAATTGCCGAAGGGCGTGGAAATGCCGATCACCGCCATGCGGCAAATCGTCGAGGCGCTGACCACCGAAGGGGCCACGGCCAAACACAACTATTTCGACCCGCAGGCCAAATTTGTCGAAATCCGCAGCGTCGGCGGCGAGCCGATTATCTTGGCGATTCCGCCCAAGGGGGACGCGGAGCTGGTCGACGGTCGTTCCTGGCGGCTGCGTGCCACGCCAAGCACGGAGGGCGAGGAAGAAGAGGAGGAAAAGGATGAAGAGCTTAAGGAGGAAGAGGAAGAATCCTTCAACATGATCCAGATCCATGACAGCGGCGTGGCCAGCTTCATGACGATAAAATCCGGCATTACCACAATCCACGCCGAGCTGACCGAGGTCAGGCGGCTTCCGGCACCGGATTGCAGCCGTCCCAAGCCTCCGAAGCGTGAGCTGTCCGAAGACTGCGTCGACGGCATGGTCGGCCGGA
>CAXMQC010000110.1:0-3570 GCA_964195285.1 Akkermansiaceae bacterium | reverse complement strand
GTGTTGCTGCGCGATTTCGATTATATCGATTTGGGGCGTATCAGGCTGCCGTCGATGACCGTGCCGGTGACCATCAAGTCGCTGGTGTTCAGCGACGACCCGCGCGGCGCCCACCGCCTTGAACGCATCCACCATCACGACGACGGGCACCACCACCATGATCATTCGCATGATGGCGAACGGGAGGAGTGAGCGCAGGGGAGATTATTCTCGCCCGCCCGTATCGCTCAGGGCCGACCGCGCCGGTCCATCAATTTGCGTGCGATCGGCAGGAAGAATGTCAACAGGGTCGCGACAATCAGGATCACCGACGCCGGCCGGCCGAACATGAAGCTCCACATCTGGTTGTCCGAGATCATCTGCGTCATATGGAACGAGCGTTCGGCGGTGTCGCCCAGCACCAGGGCGATGACCAGGGTGAGGCGCGGGTAATCGAAACGGATCATCATATAGCCCAGGACGCCCATCACCAGGGTCAGGATCACGTCGGCCGGTTTGCCCTCCAGCACATAAACACCGGTCAGCGAGACCGCGATGACCACCGGCACCAGGATATGGACATTGACGAAGGTAATCATCACCAGCCAGCGCGCCAGCAGCAACCCGAGGATCGAGGCACCGACCGCCGACAACGTCAGGGCGACGATCAGCCCATAGATTTCGCGTTCGTTTTCCTGCAGGATCGTCGGGCCGGGATCGATACCATGCAGCACCAGGATGCCCAGGAACAGCGCCGTCTCGGCGCTGCCGGGAATACCGAAGGCGACCGTCGGTATCAGCGATCCGCCATCCTTCGCGTTGTTGGCGGATTCCGGCGCGATCACGCCGATGATGTTGCCCTTGCCGAAGCTCTCCGGATTGCGCGAAGCCTGCACCGTGGAGGTATAGGCGATGAAGGAGGCGACCGTGCCGCCCAGCCCGGGAATGGCGCCGATGAGGGTGCCGATGATGGACCCGCGCAGCAGCACGGTCCAGTGCTTGAACACGGCGGCAACCCCACCCCACAAATCGGTGATGCGGCGGGTCTTGCCGTCCTCGCCCGCGCTGGCGACCGAACCGCCCTTCAGCGCCAACTCGATCATTTGGCTGATGGCGAACATGCCGGTCAGTGTCGGCACCAATGGAATGCCATCCCACAAATAGTTGAAGCCCATGGTGTAGCGTTCTTCGCCGGTGATCATGTCGGTACCGACAAAGGACAAATACAAGCCCAGTCCGCCGGCGATCAGCCCGCGCAAAAGTTTGCCCCGCGCCGATACCGCGATGGCGGTGAGGCCGAGGACGGTCAACAGAAAGAACTCCGCCGGCCCGAACAACAGGACGATTTCCTTGGCGAGTGGAATGAACAGCAAAAGCGTGAATAGTCCAATCAGCCCACCCATTGCCGACGCCGTGGCCGAGGCGCCAATCGCCAGCCCAGCCTTGCCCTGCTGGGCCAGCGGATAGCCGTCAAAAGTCGTGGCCGCATTGGGTGCGGTGCCCGGTGTATTGAGCAGGATGGCGGTGATAGAGCCACCGAACGAAGTCGCCCCCATGACACCGCCGGCCAGATACATGGCGTCCAGCGGTTCCATCGAATAGGTCACTGGAATCAACAGCGCCAGCGCCGTGGTGCCGCCCAAACCCGGAATTACACCGAAGCAAAGCCCCAGCGTGAGCCCGATGAAAACATAGATTACGCTGCTGCTGCTCAGCACTTCCGCGATCGCGCCGAAAAGAAGATCGAAACCCATTCTATCCCAATCGAAATTAGCAAATGGGGCGCGGCACACCCCACTTCAAAAGAGTGCGCCGCGTCACATTGCTAGGTGCTACTTGGCGGTAACGATGTCCTTGTACTGGCCGTAAAAGCCGTCGATCTCCGAGACTATTTTGGCGGCTCCGGCCGAATCGACCGGATCCAGCGCAACACCGGCCTTGCCGGCCCATGCCGTGACGTCGGCCGAGTTCGCCGCTTCTACTAGTGCGTCGGACAGGCGTTTGCGGATATCGTCGGGCAGGCCCCCAGGGGCCGCGACCAAACGGCGCAGGTTGAAGTTCGCCAAATCGCCATAGCCGATCTCTCCGGTCGCCTCCACGCCGTCGACGACCGCCTTGTCTGTATAGGTGACGATGAAGCGCAGATCGCCGGACTTGACGTACTTTTTCAGCGAACTGACCGGTTTTAGCGTTGCGTCAACCTCGCCGCGCATGACGGCGATCGTGGCGCCTTTGGAGCCCTTGTAGCCGGTTACGTTGACTATCGGGCAGTCAATCAGATTGAACGATATCTTGGATACGATCGACGAGGTCGAGGATGCGCCGGTATCGGACATCTTGGCCGGGCGACCCAGGCCGCACAGATCCTTGAGGGTCTTGATCGGTGAATCGCTCTTGACCGCGATGGCGTAGCGCGCCGTCGCCAGGTTGGCCAGCCAGGTCACCTCATCCAGCTCGAAGCCGAGATTCTTGCCGGCCAGCGCCGAGACGGTAAAGCCGGGCATGTTGTAAATGCCGATGGTGTAGCCGTCGGGCGCGGCCCGCGCCACGGTCGCCGCACCCTTGGTGCCGCCCGCGCCGGGGATGTTCTCCGGCACAATTTCGGCGCCCAACGCCTTCTCCAGTGACGGCGTGAAGGCACGCACAATGGTGTCGAACCCGCCACCCGGGCTGTAAGGAATGATGAACTTGATCGGCTTGTCGTTCGGCCAATCGGCCGCCGCCGGATTCGCCGCTAACGCGAGCATGACAGCCAGCAGGCTGCCCCCTATCCATTGAATCTTCACTGTTTGGTCTCCTTTCCCATTTGGTTTCAGCCCGAACCTGCCCGGGCTGGTCCCACCGAGTTGTTGTATTTGCTCCCCGATGTGGCGGAGAGGGCGTAAACTGTACCAGAAGATTTCGGAGGCCTGAAGCGACCATGACCGATAAGCCCTGGGACAGATTCCTGACCGGCCGTGACCAGGCGGTGATGGCGGCCGCCGGTTACGGCGCGCGCACAGGCCTCGGGCAGAGGCCGGCGCTGCTGGTGGTCGATATGACGTATAATTTCTGTGGCGACCGGCCGGAGCCGGTGCTGGAATCCATCAAACGCTGGCGCGCGTCCTGTGGCGCGGCCGCCTGGGAGGCAATTCCCCGCATCGCCGTTCTGATCGCGGCGGCGCGCAAGACCGGCGTGCCGGTAGTCTACAGCCTGCGCGACGAAAGTCCGGGCGGTCGCGGCAACGACAAGAATCGCAGGCGAGGGGAGGACCCCCCCGAAGGCAATCGCATCGTTGCGGAACTTGCCCCCGGTCCGCGCGACATCCTGATCGCCAAGCGCAAACCCAGCGCCTTCTTCGGAACCGACCTGCTGGTAACATTGACGCGGTGGCGATGCGACACGCTGGTTATCGCCGGCTGCTCCACGTCGGGATGCGTGCGCGCGACCGCCGTGGACGGTTTCAGCCATGATTTTCATATCGCCGTGCCGGCAGACGCGGTTTTCGACCGTGCCGAGACCTCGCACGCCATCGGGCTGTTCGACATGAACGCGAAATACGCGGATGTCGCGGACACCGGTGCGTTGGCGGCATATTTCGGCGCTCTGCC
>CAXMQC010000109.1:0-10061 GCA_964195285.1 Akkermansiaceae bacterium | reverse complement strand
AATGCTGTTTGCATCAAGAAAAATTCGTGTCGGGGGCGGATCGGTCGCGTTAGTACGCAGTATGGTTGTGCAGTCCTGTGCGTGGCATTTGTCGATATTCTGCCTCAATGCCTCCAGCGCCTGCTTCCCGGTTTCCAAGAACACCGTTGTGGCAGCGCCCCGGCTCAGCGCCTCGAGGCCGAGCGCGCCGCTGCCGGCGAAGGCGTCGAGCACATGGGCGTCGCGGACCGGCGAGCCGCCGCCATCGACGAATCCGCCATGTTCGAGGATGTTGAACAGGGCCTGGCGGGCCCGGTCGGCGGTCGGGCGCACGTCGCGCCCCGCCGGCACGGCCAGCCGCCGGCCCCTATGGGCGCCCGCGGTGATCCGCACGGGGCTTTCCCTTGTTGACGGGCTTCCTTCCCGCGGGCGTTCCCTCACCGGGCGTGAAAGATTTCTTCGCGCTGGGCCGCGCCTTCTTAACGCGGTAGGGCTTCTTTTGCTTCGCCTTGGCGGCGCCGGTGCCTCTGGCGGCGGGGCCACCGATCTGGTCGGCGAGGACGCGGCCCTTGACCTCCTCGGCCTCGCCCTGCTTCATGTCACCGAGTTGGAACGGGCCGTAGGATACCCGGATCAGCCGCATGACGCGCCAGCCGAGATGCTCGCAGACCCGCCGCACCTCGCGGTTCTTGCCCTCGGTCAGTGCGATTGTCAGCCAGGCGTTGTTGGGCATCTGGCGGTCCAGCCGGGCGCGGATCGGGCCGTAGCGCACGCCCTCGACCTCGATGCCTTTTTCCATTCGCTCCAATTTTTGCGGGTCGACCTTGCCGTTGACCCGGACCCGGTAGCGGCGAACCCATCCGGTGGCCGGCAATTCCAGCCGGCGCGCCAATTCGCCATCGTTGGTCAGCAGCAGCAACCCCTCGGAATTGATATCCAGCCGACCGACGGTAACCACGCGGGGCATTTCTTTCGGCAGGCTGTCGAATACCGTCGACCGGCCTTGCGGGTCGCGGTTTGTCGTCACCAGCCCGGTGGGCTTGTAGTAGCGCCACAGACGCGTCGGCTCGACCGCAGGGATCGGCTTGCCATCAACCGCGATGGCGTTGGCGTCGGTGACCGTGAAGGCGGGCGTGTCCAACAGCTTGCCGTCCACCACAACGCGCCCCGCTGCGATCCATGTCTCGGCCTCGCGCCGCGAACAAAGACCCGCCCGCGCCAGTCTTTTCGCGATGCGTTCGCCTTTTTCCGCCGTGCCGGTCATGCGGGCGAACTTACGCCGCGATTCCGCGTCGCGCAATGGTTCAGCCCGCTTGCAGCCGGCGGAAATGTCGTGTATATACACTTACGTACTTTCAGTCAGGGATGAGGACTCGCAGGGTGGCGAAGAGCGATCTCTCGGCGACCGCCATGTGCACGAGTGCAAATTTGCGCAAGGCGGCGCGCGCCGTAACGCAGTTTTATGATGAATCGTTAAAGAACAGCGGGTTAAAGAGCACGCAGTTCTCGCTGCTTGCCGCCGCCTCGGTCGCGGGCACGATGCCGATTACTCGGCTGGCCGAGGAAATGGCGATGGATCGCACGACATTGACGCGCAACCTCAAGCCGCTGGAGACGGAAGGGCTGTTGCAAGTCGAACCCGGCGAAGACCGGCGGGTCCGCAACGTCACGGTCACGCCGGAAGGCGAGGCCGCGCTGGAAAGGGCGGCGCCGATGTGGCGCGAGGCCCAGACCCGGATGATCGACAAATTGGGCGATGAACGCTGGGGCGAACTGTTGCGCCAGTTGCAAAGCGTTCGCCGGATGCTGCGGGACTAGATGTGGAGTCTCATAACGTTGTTCACGTCCAAGCCTGATCGGCCGGCGGGCAGGCTGACCGCATGAAGGATCCGGGCTACATGGATGCCGCGCTGGACGAGGCGCGAGCCGCGGCCGGGCGGGGTGAGGTGCCCGTCGGGGCGGTCCTGGTCGACGGCGCCAGCGGCGAGATTCTGGCGCGCGCCGGCAACCGGACCGAGGACGCCGCCGACCCGACCGCCCATGCCGAGATGCTGGTCATTCGCGAGGCCGCCGCCAGCGCCGGCGCGCCGCGCCTGGCCGGTTGCGACCTTTATGTGACGCTGGAGCCCTGTGCCATGTGCGCCTCCGCGATTTCATTCGCGCGCATCCGCCGGCTTTATTACGGCGCCGAGGATCCGAAGGGCGGCGGCGTCGAACATGGCCCGCGCTTCTTCGGTCAACCGACCTGCCACCACCGTCCCGAGGTCTATGGCGGCATCGCCGAAGGCGAGGCGGCGGAACTGCTCAGGGATTTCTTTCGCGATCGGCGCTAGGTTTTTTTATTCGACCCGGTTCGCAGTTATTTCCGCCGGAATCAGCGGCGCGACCTCACCCTTCGAGACGACTACTGGCGCAGCCTCCGCAGGATGAGGCTCCGACGCTTGTGCCCTCATCCTGAGGAGGGCCGAAGGTCCGTCCCGAAGGGTGAGGTCGCGCGATCCCGTCTAAATCCGCATGGAATAGCGCTGGTGCAGCCGGGCGATATGGATGGCGAGCCATCTGGGGGCGTTCTCGTCCCTCGACCAACTGGCCCACAGATCGAGATAGCTCATCGCCACGAAATCTATATCGGCGCCGGCGCTCGCTGCCTGAAAACGCTCGATTTCCCTATGATGCTCGTCGCACTCCTCGTAGCGGGCGGCGTTCAGGGGCTCCGAGTATAGATATAGCAAACTAGCCGAAATCGCCGGCGTGCCGTCGTCGTCCAGGGCGTCGAGCATCGATCTGAGCCCCATATACTGCTTGATTAGCCGCGCCGCATCGAGTCTGGAATAGCCGTGGTCGCCCCGCTGCAGCGCCTGCATCTCGCAACGCCAGCCATTCTCCTGGCGGTCGGCCCAGAAGGCCTCCGCCTTATCGGTAAAGGATACCCGGTGGCCGGAGAGATAGTCGGTGGTTTCCGATTCGATACCAATAATCCGGTTCGGCGCTATCAACAGCCCCGGCAGCCAGAGACCGCCGTCACCCTCGACCGGCGGCATGCGGACCTCGAACCGCAGATCGCGATAGCCGCGCTGTCCGCGCACCACCAGCGAATTCAGATCACCCACCCAGGGCGCCATCGTATTGGCCAAGATCATGATCGGCGACTGCGCCGCGTAGAGCCGCGGCTGGCGGCTGCCCGGGCCCTTCGAATCGGCCGTGGCGAAGACTTGCCGCAGCCTGTCGGCATCGATTCCCTCGGCGAGGCTGTCCCCGAAATCCGCATAGCCGAGATCGTCGATCTTCGCATCCGGGCGGGCGCCGTGAAGGGACTCCGCAAAGAGCTGCGTCAGATTGGACTCTACCTTGGCCAAGGGCGGTGCTCCCGATTTTCCGGTAATCCCAAACGCCCAGAGGCGTCGCGGCTCATATAGCCGGGAAATTATGTCAAGTCAGTGGCTAATACCAAGGTTCATTGGCAACAAGCGATTATTCGGTCTCGCGGGCGACCGCGCGCCAGCCGATATCGCGGCGGCAGAAGCCCTGCTCCCAGTCGATCCTGTCGACTGCATCGTAGGAGAGCGACTGGGCCTCGGCCACCGTCCGGCCCAGCGCGGTGACGTTCAGAACCCGCCCGCCGGCTGCCAGCAACGCTCCATCAGCGCCCCGTTTCGTGCCGGCATGGAATATCGTGACATTCTCGCTGGCATCCCCGGCCGCCTCCACATCCTTGATTTCCGTTCCCTTTTCGTAAGACCCCGGATAGCCGGTAGCGGCCAGCACCACACACAGCGCCGCGTCGTCGTACCAGCGCAAATCGAAGCGGTCGAGCACGCCGTCCACAGTCGCCACCAGCGCCCCCACCAGGTCCGATTTCAGCCGCATCATCAGCACCTGGCATTCGGGGTCGCCGAAACGCACATTATGCTCCAGCAGCTTGACCCCTTGCTCGGTCAGCATGATCCCGGCAAACAACACGCCCTTGTAGGGGCATCCTTCCGCCGCCATGCCATCGATGGTGGGCTGGATGATGGTCTCCATCACCTTGGTCAGCAACTCATCGGTCATCGCGGGGGCCGGCGAATAGGCGCCCATGCCGCCGGTATTGGGCCCCTTGTCACCGTCCCAGGCCGCCTTGTGGTCCTGGGCCGAGGCCAGTGGCAGGGCGGTCTTGCCGTCGCACAGCGCGAAGACGCTGATTTCCTCGCCGTCGAGAAACTCCTCGATGACGATCTCGGCGCCGGCGGTCCCGAACTGGCCCTCGACCAGCGCGTCCTCGGCGGCGTTCAAGGCTTCGTCCAGCGTTTGCGCCACCGTCACCCCCTTGCCGGCGGCCAAGCCGTCGGCCTTGACGACAATGGGCACGCCCTGCGCGTGAATGAAGGCGCGGGCCGCCTCGATATCGATAAATCGGCCGTAGGCCGCGGTCGGGATGCCGTATTTCGTGCAGATATCCTTCATGAAACCCTTCGAGCCCTCGAGCTCGGCCGCCGCGGCGCGCGGGCCGAAGGCCTTGATACCACTCTCCTCCAGCCGGTCGACCAAGCCCATCACCAGCGGCAGTTCCGGCCCGACGACCACGAGATCGACCGCCTCGCGGGTCGCGAATGCGACCAGCGCGTCGATATCGTCGGCGGCGATCGCAATGCATTCGGCTTCCTGTGCAATTCCCGCATTGCCCGGTGCACACCACAACTTGTCGCAAAGTGGCGAGGCCGCGATCGACCAGCATAGCGAATGTTCCCGACCGCCCGACCCGACCACCAGTATTTTCATGCTTCGATTGTTCCGTTTGGCTTTTGCATTGAGGAAGCGATCTTCTTATCATAGCAGCGTATCGATATGACCGAAATTTCACCGAACCCCACCGGCAATATCGCCGAATTCACCGTCACCGAGCTCAGCCAGGCGCTGAAACGCACGGTGGAGGAGAATTATTCATGGGTCCGGGTGCGCGGCGAGGTCTCCGGCTTCAAGCGGGCGGCCTCCGGCCATCTCTACATGACGCTGAAGGACGAGAACGCGGTGCTGGACGCGGTCTGCTGGAAGGGCGTGGCGGCGCGCCTTGCGGTCAATCCGGAAGACGGGCTGGAAATCATCGCAACCGGCAAGCTGACGACCTATCCCGGCCGTTCCAAATACCAGATTGTCATCGATTCGATGGAGTTGGCCGGCGAGGGCGCGCTGCTGAAACTGTTGGAAGAACGCCGCCGCAAGCTGGCCGCCGAGGGATTGTTCGACGAGTCCGCCAAACGCCCGCTGCCCTACCTGCCCGACGTGATCGGCGTGGTGACGTCGCCGACCGGTGCGGTCATACGCGACATCCTGCACCGGCTGCGCGACCGGTTCCCGCGCCATGTGCTGGTCTGGCCGGTGCTGGTGCAGGGCGAGGATGCTGCGGCGCAGGTGGCCGCCGCCATCGAGGGGTTCAACGCGATCCGGCCCGGTGCCAAAGTACCTCGGCCCGACCTGCTGATCGTGGCGCGCGGCGGCGGCAGCCTCGAGGATCTGTGGGCCTTCAATGAGGAAATCGTGGTGCGCGCGGCCGCCGCCTCGGAAATTCCGCTGATTTCGGCGGTGGGGCATGAGACCGACACCACGCTGATCGATTTCGCCTCGGATCGGCGCGCCCCGACGCCAACGGCCGCGGCAGAAATCGCGGTCCCCGTGCGGGCCGAACTGCAGGCCGATGTCCTGAATTTCGAACGCCGCATGGTGGGCGCCGCCAGCCGTATGCTGGAGGAACGGCGCATCCGGGTCGAAGGCCTGGCCCGCGGACTGCCCAGTCGCGACTCGATCCTTGCCGTGCCGGTGCAGAGGCTGGACGCCGCGTTCGAGCGGCTGCGCGGCGCGGTTCGAACGGTCGCAACCGACCGGAAACACCGGACCGATACGCTTGGGGCCAAACTGAAGCATCCCAGGGAACTGCTCGGCGATCTGGCCGGCAAATTGAGTACGGCGGACCGTGTGATGCGCGGTGCCTGGAACAGCCTGCTTGGGCGCGCCCTGGATCGCAGTTCGACACTCGGCAAGCGCTTGTCACTGCGCGCCGCCGAACGGGCGCGAACCGAAGGCGCCCGCCAACTCGGCGATTACGCGCCGCGGCTGGTGCGGGCGGCCAGTCGGCTTGCGAACGAAGAGGTGAAGCGCCTGTCGCAATTCGCCAGCTTGCTGGAGAGTTTGTCATTCCATCGGGTGCTGGAACGAGGTTATGCCATGGTGCGCGATTCGAAAGGCCGGCCGGTGACGGCGGCGGCGGCAACCTCGCCGGGCCAGCAGGTTGCGCTGCAGTTCCATGACGACAGCGTGGGCGCGGCGATCGGGGGCAAGGCGCCGCCCGCCAGGAAAGCCACCGCCAAGTCCGGCAAGAAGGACGACAGACAAGGGGATTTGCTTTGAAATTTCTGTTTCTATTTTGCGCGATAGCTTTTTTCTGTCCGCAAGCTGCGATGGCCGAACAGAACCTGACCCTGGATGGCAACTTCATTCAGGGCGGGTTGGTGGTGGGCCATGTCGATCCCCAGGCCATTGTGGAATTCGATGGCAAGAAGCTGCGGGTTTCGCCGAACGGCGACTTCCTGTTTGGGCTCGGCCGCGACGCGCCGCCCAAAGCAGCGCTGACGGTGCGGATGCCGGACGGCTATGTGCACGTGCAGAAGATCGACGTCACCCAGCGCGCCTACAAGGTGCAGCGGATCGACGGGCTGCCGCCGGCGAAGGTGACGCCGCCGCCCGATCCCGATCTCATGGCGAAGTTGAAGGAGGAACGCCGCAAGACCGCGGCGGCCCGTAAACTGGACCTGGCCGAGCCCGGCTTCCTGTCGGGCTGGATCTGGCCCGCGGAAGGACGGATTTCAGGCGTTTTCGGCAGCCGGCGTATCCTCAACGGCAAGCCCAAGAACCCCCATTCCGGTGTCGATGTGGCGGCCCCAGAGGGCGATCCGATCGTGGCGCCCGCCGACGGCAAGATCGTGTTGGCAGAACTCAACATGTACTTCAATGGCAGCATGGTTTTCATCGACCACGGGCATGGGCTGAAGACCGCCTATCTGCATATGAGCCGGATCGACGTGAAGGTCGGCCAGTTGGTGAAACGCGGCGAGCAAATCGGCGCGATCGGCCAGACCGGCCGGGTTACCGGGCCGCATTTGCACTGGATGATGTACTGGTTCAACACCAAGCTGGACCCCGCCTGGGTGGTGCCCGAAAGGCCGGGCAGCCGGGGCTAGGGCGAGCCAAATTGTCCGGTCTACGGCCCGGCGCAACTAAATCACTGGCAGCATTCGCGTAGGAAGGTTCTGATGGCGTCCCTGGTTTCGGGGTGTCCCAGAATGTCGTGGCCTTCCCCGGCGATCAGAATCGATTTTGAGGCGCCGTCGCGGCTGTTCGTTTTGTAGCTGTGGGGACTGGCGTAACTGTCCTGGTCACCGGCGATGGCCAGCACCGGAACACCGGCGGGGGCGCGCGCGCCCGCCGGGGCACTGATAATGACATGGGCCGCAAAACCCGGTTTGTCCCAAGCTCCGACCGTACGACCGCCTTCGCTGAGACCCAACAGGATGATTCGGTCCCGGTCGATCCAGGGCAATGCGCGAATTTGGTCGAGTGCATGGGTGGCGTCTTCACGACGCGCAAAAATCGAACTGGTGTCGCAGGTATGGCCGGGCCGCGCATAGCTGTCGGGTTCGAACACCGCGTAGCCTTCCATCATGAGGAGTATGCGGTATCCCGTACCACCCCGAATTATGCCCGAGCAGCCATGCAGAAACAGCGCCGCCGGCGCCTTCGCGCCCGGCTGAATGTGTTTCGCCGCGGCCTCCATCCAACGCGGGTCGACAATGCGCGCCGGGTTGGTATGGGGGTACGCATACAGGTATGGCGAGCCGTCTTTGGTGATAGATCCGGGAATGACATGGTATCCCCAAAGCCAGGTAGCCATGACCGGTGTGACGCCCTGCGGCAATGCCGCATGGTCGGCTCTGGCGGCATCCACGCCGATCAGCAACGTCAGGGCAACGATAAGGGATGCGGCTCTACGCATGGGACGACTCCAGTTCAGAGATTGTGTGACTGTCGTTTGCGGTTCAGGCGCCCGCGGCGTGCAGCAGCCACGGGCGCGGCCAGGCTTATTGGGACAAGCCCGCCTTGACCTGTTCCCAGGCCTGCTGAGTCTCTTTCAGTTCCCATTCATCGTTCGACCATGCCTCGACTTTGGGTTCCGAGTGGAACAGGTAGAGCCGGTCGTTGACGATGCGCCAGGCCGTCGGGTTAACGTCGACCTTGCCCGCGGTGTAGGACACGTCCGAGCAATATCCGCCATATTGCGGCACGTAAGTCAGCGGGTCGGCGGCGAACATGTCGCGGTGTTCAGCGCTGGCGAACTGCCATTTCGTGTCAAGCCACTCATATGTGAATTCCGGCGATCCCCTGAGGGCCTGGCCCATGGTGTAATAGGCGACCGGGTCGTAGCCCTTGATCGCGAACCCGTCCCAATGTTCGTTGAGGACCCCTTCGGGATGCATGGCGTTGGCCGGATTGGCGAAGGTCGCGAGGACCAGGCCCATCGCCAGAGTTGCGGCGATGACCAGGATGTTCCGGAAAACCACGTTTGCTCTCATAACGAATCCTCCTGTGCTGTGAAGGGTTCAGGCAAGGAATATACACTGTTGGCGGTCAAATTGATGAATTTTTTTTGCCCGCATCGACACTGGCGCTGCACCGCGTTGCGGGCAGGGCGTTTATGTCGAAACTGTGAACTCATGCTCTGAACCTTCTTGTCTATTCGATTTGCGTGGCTGGGCGATCAGGTTGTAAGCTCTGTTTGAACGGCCCCGCTGCAACGGGTCGAGAAAAGCATATCGCCGCGAAAAAGACGTGACGGAAAGATAACGGTTTTTCGTTGAATTGATAAAGCGCGTGATATCAATGGGTTAAAGGGAGAGTCCAGTTAGAATTATCCGGTGGATGACGTGAGCAACGAACCATCTGCCCATCCTGCAACTTCGGTTGGCCCGCTATTCGTGGCTGGCTGGCGCGTCGAATCCTCGACCCTGCGTATCAGTAAGGACGATGAGACCGTCAAGCTGGAGCCCCGCGCCATGGCGGTGCTGGTGTATCTCGCCGGGCGTCCCGGCGAGGCGGTGACGCGCGAGGAGTTGGAGCGGGAAGTATGGCAAGGTGTGGTCGTCGGCTATGACGCGCTGAGCAATACCATCGCCAAACTGCGCAAGGCGTTCGGCGACGACAGGATGAACCCGCGGGTCATCGAGACCATTTCCAAAGTCGGCTATCGGCTGATTGCCGAGGTCGGAGAAGCCGAAGCGGCGCCAGTCGGGGGGTATCACGGCGCCGGCCCAAGTCTCCAACGTAAGCTGGCGGCGATCTTCTATGCCGACTTTGTCGGCTACAGTCGACTCAGCGGCGAAGATGAAGAGGGCACCCACCGCGCTTTGCGCGCCTCCCTGGACTTCATCACCACCCTGGTCGAAAGCTACAACGGCAGCGTGGTGAATTTCGCCGGCGACGCCGTGCTGGCCGAGTTTCCGGCCCTGTCCGACGCGCTGGCCTGTGCGGTGACGCTGCAACAGGAGCTCGGGCTTCGCAACGAGGGCATTCCGGAAGACCGCGCCGTGCTGTACCGGATCGGTGTCAATCTGGGTGAAATCATCGTCGACCGGGACGACATCTATGGTGATGGCGTCAACGTGGCGGCGCGTCTGCAGAGCCTGGCGGAGCCGGGCGGGGTCTGCGTATCCGGCGCCGTATACGATATGATCGGACACCGGTTGCCGCTCGACTACCGCTATCTCGGCGAGCAACAGGTCAAAAACATCGCCAAGCCGGTGCGGGCCTATCTCGTCAGTCTGCAGAGCGGGGCGAAGCTGTCGCCTCCCGAGCCCGCATCGCCTGGGCGGAATCTGTCGAAGCGGCGAATGCTGGCGATTGCAGCAGCGCTTGCCTTGGTCGCCGCCGTTGGCGTCGGCCTTGCCTGGCTGGGCCCCTGGAGTCTGGAACGGGATGTCACGGCGACGGCCGCCAGGCCTGTCGTGCCGTCCGACAGGCCTTCCATCGCGGTGCTTCCCTTCGCCAATCTGAACGAC
>CAXMQC010000108.1:0-3072 GCA_964195285.1 Akkermansiaceae bacterium | reverse complement strand
TTGCCCGATGCGCGGCATCGCGCCGCGCGCTTTTCCTGTCCTGTCGGCCTGTCCGCCACGTGACGGCGCCATCCTGGTGAGAAATCCGGGCTAGTGGGGCGGTAACCTCCTGACTTGAATTACGTTCAAGTTAAACTGAATCGAACTCATTAAAATTTTGTAGCATGTCGGCCTATCTGTTGACGGCAACAGACACCCGTGGCCGCGCGGCGGTCAGTTCAGGCAAGGAACATGTTATGAATATCAATGTCTCATCCGCCGTATTGGCGCCCAGCCCATCTGTATTGACGGCCAATTTATCGCGTTCGGTCACGACTATCGGCGCGCCTCTGAATTTCATCAGCCGCCAGGACACCAAGCCGGCGGTCCACAGTGCCGCCTTGACGGGAGGCGCGCCAAAATATTTCTACAATACAGAAGCCCACGGCGTAACCATCTCGGATATGCGCGAGATCGCCGAAACTCTGTCGGTCGATCAAGAAGGGTTCGAACTGCTGGATCACACGACCGCCGTCGAGGATCTTTATGACAACAATGCCGTGGAGCAACTGTATTTTCCGGAAATCGAAGCGCTTTTGCAGCGCAGATTCGGCGCCAGCCAAGTGGTGGTCTTCGACGTCACGCGGCGCTCCGATAGCGGGGCTGGCGCGCGAAATCCGGACGGCCTGCGTGGCCCGGCGACCCAGGTCCATGTCGACTACACGACTAAAAGCGGACCGCAACGCATGAAAGATGTCCTCGGCGAGGATGAAGCGGCCCGTCTAACCGCTTCCGGTGCCCGGATTATCCAGGTAAATGTCTGGCGCCCGATCCGCGGCCCGGTGGAGCGCTCGCCGCTCGCGCTGGCCGATGCGTCCAGCGTGCAACAGGAAGACCTGATCGCGATCGACCAGATCTTTCCTGACCGGGTTGGAGAAATCTATAACCTGGCGCATGCTCCCTCGCAGCGCTGGTACTACGCGCCGCGGATGACCGCCGACGAAGTGCTCTTGATCAAGGGATGGGACAGCCTCGACGATGGTCGCGCCCGTTTTACGCCGCACAGCGCGTTCCAGTTGCCAGTGACACGCGAAAACGCGCCCGCCCGCGAGAGCATCGAGGTGCGGACCCTGGTCGTCGTTGACCAGAAGGTCGATAGGCCCGGCGCAAATTCCAGATCTGACGCGACGGCGGGGCTGCCCTCCGGGCAGTTCTATATGCCAGGCATAGGTGCCATCGATCTAACGCAAACCATTCCCTAAAAGCCGTAAAGCGACTGATCTGTGCAGCGGCGGCTGGAAAGCATTGAGAGACCATTCGACGGACCCTGATCGACCCTTCGGTCTGACGGCGTCCAATCCCCTTTACACGCAACCACTCAAACCTGAACCGAAATGGAGAATTCCCATGAGAAATGTAGCTACAGACCTAACCGAGAACGACGCGATCGCCAGGACCGTCCAGCACTACATCGACGGCGCCAAATCCGGCAAAGGCGATGACATGAAGCCCGCCTTCCACAACGACGCGACGATCTTCGGTTACGCCGGTGCCGAGCTGTTCGGCGGGCCCATCCAGCAGCTCTTTGACTGGAATGACGAGAACGGCCCGGCGGCGGAGCTCCAGGCACGGATCGCCAGCATCGACGTTGTCGACACGGTCGCTACCGTGCGGCTCGAACTCGATAATTGGGCTGGCGCCCGGTACACCGACTTGTTCACGCTGCTCAAAGTCGATGGCGAGTGGAAGATCATGAACAAGGTCTTCCATCTGCATTCCTGACGAACCATTGGGTGTATTTTGACGGAAAAACGAAAGTACCGGACCATGACCAACCTCTTTGATCCAATTCGCGTTGGCCGGCTCACCTTGCCGAACCGGATCATCATGCCCCCGCTGACACGGGGCCGTGCCGGCCCCGCTGGCGTCCCCGACGCGCTTGTCGCCGACTATTATTCCCAGCGCGCCTCAGCCGGTTTGCTGATTGCCGAGGCGACGGCTGTGAACCGCGAGGGAGACGGCTGGCCCGGCGCGCCCGGCCTCTACACCGACGCCCAGGCGTCGGGATGGCGTATGGTCGCCGATGCCGTCCACGCCGCGGGCGGGCGCATCTTCGTCCAGCTCTGGCATATGGGCAGGACGGTGGTGGCGCAGGATCTCGACGGCGCACGGCCGCTGGCGCCCTCCGAGATCGCGGCGACAGGTGAGCAACGCGGAAAGGACGGCGTCCGGATGCCGTTCGCAGTTCCCCGCGCCATGACCCAGGGCGATATTGATCGCACCGTCGCCGACTTCGCCCGCGCCGCCGAGCGCGCGATCGAGGCCGGTCTCGACGGGGTCGAGATCCACGCCGCCAACAGCTATCTCGTCGACTCCTTCCTGCGCGACGGGACCAACCGCCGTGACGACGCCTATGGCGGCGCGCCAGAGAACCGCGCCCGGTTCCTGGTCGAGATCGTCGACGCCGTCAGCCGGGCAATCGGGGCCGATCGGGTCGGCGTGCGGCTGTCGCCGACAAATGCCGTCTATGGCATTGCCGATACCAAACCCGGGACCACTTTTACGACCGTGGCGCGGATGCTGAACAGCTTCGGCCTCGCCTACCTGCACGTCCTCGAGCCCGAACTCGGCTCCGGCCATCCGATGGCGACCAGTTTGGCGCCGGTCGCGCCGCTGATCCGTGCGGCGTTCGACGGGCCTCTGATCCTCAATGGCGGCGATGACCGCGCCCGCGCCGAGACTGCCATCGCTGCCGGCGCCGCCGACGCGGTCGCCTTCGGAACGCCGTTCATCGCCAACCCGGATTTGGTGACCCGGTTTAGCCACGACCTGCCACTGGCCGCGCCCGACCCGGCAAGGTTCTACACGCCCGGCGCCGCCGGCTACACCGACTATCCCGCCGCCGCCTGAACGGCTGCCATTGCCCGGTTGGCGCATTTCCCGGCCCGTTTCTCGCGCGCCTACCGCGACCATTTCGGGCATGCGCCGAGGGAGGAGCGGGGGTAGGAAGTGAAGGTTTTCTTTACGGTTATACGCGGTGCACCGCAAGAACCCGATGAGTTATCCACAAGAATTCAGACCTTATCCACAAGT
>CAXMQC010000107.1:0-2343 GCA_964195285.1 Akkermansiaceae bacterium | reverse complement strand
GCCTATCCTATTGTCGCGATATCATTGATTGCAGTTCCAGTGCGAACCGCCGCCCCGCCTACGACCCTTAGTCTAAAAGAAACGACAGGCTTTAGAGCCCCGCCGCGCTGTCCGCCAACCGCTTGGCGACTTCGCCCATCTTGTCGGCTTCCAGGTTGGCGAAGGCGAGGCGCAGATAGTTGTCCTGGCCCGGCCCGAACATGGTCCCGGGCAGGCAGAGCAGGTTATGGTCGGTCGCCAGCATGCGGGCGACATCGATGGCGTCCCGGTCGCCGAAGGGATGCCGGATCCAGGCGAAATAGGCGCCGCTGGAGACCAGGCGATAGCCGCTGTTGGTGGCCTGGAAGGCGGCGCGCAGGGCCTCGGTCCGGTCCTGCATCAGGTCGCGCTTCTCGCCGCGCCAGTCGGCCAGATGGCCGAGCCCATAGAGCGCCGCCTCCTGGCCGATGCGCGGGGCGCAGATGGCGATGCAATCCATGATCTTTTCGATCGCCGCCATGATCGCCGGCCCGCCGGCCACCGAACCCACGCGATAACCGGTCAGGCTGTAGGCCTTGGAGAAGCTGTAAAGCTGAATGAAGACGTCGCGCCAGTCGGGCCGGGCGAACAGGCCGTGCGGCGGCGCCGCGCCGGGCATGAAGTCCTTGTAGGTCTCGTCGAGCACAAGCGCGATGTTACGCTCACGCGCCAGTTCATAGAACGCGGCAATCAGGGCCGGCGGATAGATCGCGCCGGTCGGGTTGTTCGGCGTGACCAGCACGATGGCGCGCGTGCGCTCGCCGATCAGGGCCGCCGCATCGGCGGGGTCGGGCATCGCGCCTTTCACTTCATCACAATGTAAGGGAACAGGCGTAACACCTTGCATCTGCAGCCACATCTGGTGATTAAAATACCAGGGCGCCGGCAGGATCACTTCATCGCCGGGGCCGGCCAGCGCGCTCATCGCCACACAGAAGGCCTGGTTGCAGCCGGCGGTTATACCGAAATCGCCGGCCTCGAGATCGGCGCCATAGGTCTCGGCCATATGGGTTGCCAGGGCGGCGCGCAGGTCGGGGACGCCGAGGATTTCGGTATAGAGCGATGTGTCGGACTGGCGCGCGGCGGCAGCCACGTGATCCTGCAGCGCATCGGCCGGGGGATAGCTGGGCACCGCCTGGGCCATGTTCAAGAGGGGACGGTCCGGTGGAAAGGCCCGGCCTTCGATCCAGCCTTGCGCCGCGGCGATCGGCGGTTCGGCCACCCCCAGCACCAACGGATTGGCGCGGTACGGCATTATTTTCCGTTCCCGTCCGCCGCTGCCCCGCCCATGCCGGGCCAACGGCTCACGATCTCCGCATCGATGTCGAACAGGTCTAAGGCGCGGCCGATCGTCTGATTGACGATATCGTCGATGCTTGCCGGCCGGTGATAGAAGGCGGGAACCGGGGGCATGATGACGGCGCCGTTGTCGGTGGCGCGGATCGCAAGGTCGAGATGGCCACGATGCAGCGGCGTCTCGCGCAACAGCAGCACCACGCGGCGGCGTTCCTTGAGGCACACATCGGCGGTGCGCACGATCAGATTGTCGTTGTAGCTGTTGGCGATGCCGCTGAGCGTCTTGATCGAACAGGGCGCGATCAGCATGCCGGCGGTACGGAAGGAGCCGCTGGACAGCGACGCGCCGATATCCTTGTAGGGATGCACGACATCGGCCATCGCCGTCACCGCGTCTGCCGCGATGTCCAGTTCGGCGGCGATGGTCAGCTTGGCCGAGGGCGACAGGATAAGATGGGTTTCGATATCCGGCGCATCGCGCAGAAGCTCCAGCGCCCGCACGCCGTAGAGGGCGCCGGACGCGCCGGTTATCGCGATGATCAGCCGCTGCAAGAGTTTACTCCGTGTCCGCTAATTGTTGCGGGCACATATACAACCAATCCCGCTCATCCTGCCATGGAAAATACCGGCTCCATCTCGTCCAGGTCGGTGCCGGTCAGGTTGCATTTGACGATATGGCCGTCCGCGACCTTGCGCATTGGCGGCAAATTCAGGCGAATACCATCCGGCACGGCTCTTGACATTGCCAGAAACGGCAATGCGGTCTAGGGTGTTGTCAGAAATCGGTGTTCTTCAGGGGAATGTCGGTTAAATGAATGTTTCAAGAACAAACCCAGGGAGAAGAAATCATGTCGAAGACTAAGATGGAGCACGAAAAATCGGGTCGCGTTCACCCGAGAATACCGGATCTGAAGAACAAGTTTATCAAAGGCGAGTTGGACCGTCGGGAATTCCTGCGGACCACGACGCTTCTGGGCTTAGGCGCCACTGCTGCCTATTCCTTTGTCAACACCTTCAGCACCGACGGCC
>CAXMQC010000106.1:0-7028 GCA_964195285.1 Akkermansiaceae bacterium | reverse complement strand
CGTCCAGGTAATGGCCCAGCGCCATTTTCTCGGTGGTCGCCTCACCATGAACATCCACCAGCACCGCGGCGGCGCCACCGCTCTTCGGCCCCTGCTTGGGAACCAGCCGGTCGACCGCGGCGAACGGGCAATCCAGCGGGTCCATGAACAGCCGGCACATCACGCTGATCACCGCAACTTTCTTGCCGCCACGCGCAGGGTATATTCCGGCGCCGATGCCGGGCGTGCCCTGCGGGTAGTTCGCGGGTCGCTGCAGGCGCTTTTGTTCGCTGATATAGGGAATGATCTCGCGCTGATCCCAACTGTGATTGCCGCCGGTAATCACATCCACCCCGGCCTCGAACAAGGTATCGCAGATTTTTGGCGTCATGCCGAAGCCGGCGGCGGCATTCTCGGCGTTGACCACCACAAAATCGAGATCCAGATCCTTGCGCAGCCCCGGCAGTCTTTCATTTACCGCGTCACGCCCACTGCGGCCGACCACGTCGCCCAGGAACAGCATTTTCATAACCGTGCATCCGCAATTTGAAAAATTTCCCGCTCGGTCAGCATCCAGTTCAGCGGCTGGTCGTGCCGATTATGGGGCACGGCCGGGACTTCCTGCGCCGCCCAGGCGGCCCCGATGCCGATCGCCTGCCCGTTGCCGCGAAGCTTCTCCAGGCTGCGATCGTAATAACCGCCGCCATATCCCAGCCGGTATCCCGCCCGGTCGAAGGCCAGCAGCGGAACAAACAGAACGCGGGGCGCCACTTCGACCGCACTGTCAAGCGGCTGGGGAATGCCGAAGGGACCTTCAGCCATAACATCACCCTTGCGCCAGGCCCGAAATACCAGCGGCTGGTCCCTGCCGACCACCACAGGCAGGCCAATCACGTGGCCGCGCGCCGCCAGCGCCCGCAACAGGGGCCGCAAATCGATCTCGCTGCCAATCGGCCAGAAGCCCGACACGACCGCGCCATCCGGTACGATATCGGCGCCGAACAGACGATCGGCCAGATGCGGCACGGCATCGCCGGGCGCCGCCATCTCGCGCCGGCGGGCTGTCGCCTCGCGGCGCATGGCGTGCTTGGCCTCGTCTATATCGGCGGCAGTCGTCATCAAATCCATTGCTGCTAGGCAAAAAATTATACGCCCTCCCCATGGCGGGTGGCGTAGGTCGGGTGCTGCCGCATCGGCCGTGGTCCTAGAATCCTCTCGGGCCTGCTTGCGCAGGTGGGCGCCATATACCGAGACCACGGCCCCGGCAGGGACAGCTCCCTAGAGGTAATAATCGGCCCCAGGGATCTAAACGACTCACGCACCGAGCAGCAGCAGCCCGGTCTCATTATCTAGGTGGCTTCGAGCTTTTCGGCAAGCGATTCCATGCGCGCCGCCAGGCTTTCCATGGCCGTGGCGGCGGCTGCGTCGCCCCGCGACGGGGCGGGTTTACCATCACGCCCTTCTTCCATTTCGTCCAGCAACAGCAGGCAAAGCATCACCAACAGGCGCGCATCGCCAACCTGGCCCACGGCCGCGACCAGCGATGACATGCGCTTGTCCATCTCCTCGGACAGAATCTGCAGCCGGTCTTCGTCGCCGTCGGCGCAGCCGATAGTGTAATGATGTCCGTTCATACTGACGACAACCTGTCCCATTACTCCGCCGCCTCCCCTATAATGCCGTTCAACCGCCCGATGGCCGCGTCAAGACGTCGCGCGGCGCCATCGGCCTTATCCTTCAGCGCGGCATAATCCTTGCGCGCCTGTTTCAACTCCGCCGCCAGTTCCAGATCCGTGCCCGCGGATTTTTTCGTCGCGGCGGGTCCTGCCTTCGCGGCCGCCTTTTCGATCCGTGCAATCGCGGTATCCAGTCTGGCCTCCGCGTCTCCAATACGGCTCATGATTTTTGTCCCGGTCGTTTGAATTGTTTCGACAACATCAGCCCCTGCCCCTGATAGGACGAACCGATGCCGGCGCCATAAAGTTTGTCCGGCACCTCGGTAAGCTTGTCGTAGGCCAACCGTCCGACGATCTGGCCGTCTTCAAGCAGGAAAGGCACCTCGTGCGAGCGAACTTCCAGTACCGCGCGGGTGGTGCCCTCGGCGTCGCCGGCCCAGCCGAATCCGGGGTCGAAAAATCCCGCGTAATGGACCCGAAACTCGCCGACCAGTGTATCGTAGGCAACCATTTCCACGGCGCAGTCCGGCGGCACCTTGACCGCCTCTTTCGAGGCGAGAATATAAAAATCGTCCGGGTTCAGGAAAATCCCCTCGCCCGGCCGCACAGTCATCGGATCCCAGAATTCCATCGGGTCGTAATGGCCGATCTTTTCCACATCGATCAGCGGCGCATGATGGCGGGCGCGCCAACCCACAAGTCCGCCGCCGCCTTCACCACCCTCGCCGCCGAGATCGACGCTGAGCGCCAGTCCGTTGGAGACGTCTTCCTCGCCCGGCGCGCGGTCGATCAGGCCGACTTCCTCATGCAGCCGGCGAATCGCCGCGTCGCTGTAAGCAGACGTACCGCGGCGCAGTCGCAACTGGTTCAGCCGCGTACCCTCATGGACCACGACGCTGAAGCTGCGCGGTGAAATTTCCAGATAGAGCGGCCCATCATAACCGCCGCGCACACGCTCAAACTCGGTTGCGTTATCGGTAATTAGCCTTGTGAAGATGTCCAGCCGCCCGGTGGAACTTTTCGGATTGGCAATGCCGGCAATGTTTCGTTCCAGCTTCAGCGACTCCATCAGCGGCACGATATAAACACAGCCTTTTTCAAGCACCGCGCCGCCTACGAGGTCGATCTGGTGCATCCTGAAACGCTCGATCTTTTCCATCACCGTGGCGTTCGGCCCCGGCAGGAAACTGCCGCGCACCCGGAATGCCGTTCGCCCCAGCCGCAGATCCATGCTGGCGGGTTGGACCTGATTTTCGGGAATCTCCAGATCGGCCCTGATCTGGCCGGCCTCGATCATCGCCAACATTGCCTGGTAGGGCAGCACACCCGCGCGGCGGCCCTGCGACCCGCTGGCCGGTGTCGCAATCTTCTCGGTCATTTTTACCGCTTCGCCCATATCCGGATATCGTTCGCACTTCAAGCCAGGCACGATGCGCGCTGTCCACGGCGCGCGTTACAGGAAATAGTTATAGCAGAATCGCATGAGTTCCGTAAGCCCATGGCGGCATCGACTGCGCCGAAAACTTATCCACAGACTTGTCAACAGCGGGGAGGCGTCGCGAAATCGGGCATGCGTCATTTTTCCTGCCTACCCGTTAGTGTTGGCCATTGACGCCACCGCCGCGCGGCGGCATTTTGCCGCCTTGTTGCTACACTGGCAGAACGGCATGAGTAAATCCGTGTCGAACAGGCAATAGACGGGAAAACTGATCAAATGAGCGTCGCCGAAATGCAGAAACAAATCGTCGGGCACACCGATATGGCCAACGCGATTCGCGCCCTGTCGATGGATGCGGTCCAACAGGCCAAGTCCGGGCATCCAGGTATGCCGATGGGCATGGCTGACGTCGCCACCGTGCTGTTCACGCGACATCTGAAGTTCGACGCTTCGGAACCGAACTGGCCGGACCGCGACAGGTTCGTCCTGTCGGCGGGTCACGGCTCGATGCTGATGTACTCGCTGCTGCACCTGACCGGCTATTCCGGCATGGACATCGATCAGTTGAGGAATTTTCGCCAGTTGGGTTCGAAGACCGCCGGCCATCCCGAATATGGCCACGCGCCCGGTGTCGAGGTAACCACCGGGCCGCTGGGCCAGGGCCTCGCCAGCGCCGTCGGCATGGCAGTGGCCGAGCGCATGTTGGCGGCGCGCCACGGCGATGGAATTGTTGACCACAATACATATGTGCTGGCCGGCGACGGTTGCCTGATGGAGGGCATAAGCCACGAGGCGGTATCCCTGGCCGGCCATTTGCGCCTGGGCAGGCTGATCGTGCTGTTCGACGACAACGGCATCACCATCGACGGCAAGACCGATCTTTCGGTCGGCGACGACCAATTGGCGCGCTTCCGGGCATCGGGCTGGGACGTCGTCCGTGTAGACGGGCATGACCCGGACGCCATCGACGCGGCGATTGCGGCCGCCAAAAGAACTGCCGTGCCCTCGCTGATCGCCTGCAAGACGGTGATCGGCTTCGGCGCGCCAACCAAGGCCGGAACCTCGTCGACCCACGGCGCGCCGTTGGGCGACGAGGAAATCGCCGGCGCGCGCGAGAAACTGGGTTGGCCGCACCTGCCCTTCAAAGTGCCGCAGGACATTCTGGATGCCTGGCGCACCGCGGGCGCACGGGGCGCGACGGCGCGCGGCGCCTGGGAAGGCCGTTTGGCCGGTCTGGACACCGATCCGCGCAATGCCTTCGAACGCACAGCCGGCGGCGACCTGCCACTGGGCTGGGAATCCGCGCTGGACGAGTTCAAGAAGCGGATGAGCGACGAAGCCCCCAAGCTGGCGACCCGCGTGGCCTCGCAGAAGGTTTTGGAAGTACTGACCGCCGCGGTGCCGGAAATGGTCGGCGGTTCGGCCGACTTGACCGGCTCGAACGGGACCAAGGTTGCCGGCATGCAGGCGATCGAGGCCGGCGATTTCACCGGTTCCTACATCAATTACGGTGTCCGCGAACATGGCATGGCGGCGGCGATGAACGGTATCGCCCTGCATGGCGGGCTGATCCCCTATGGCGGCACTTTCCTGGTGTTCACCGACTACTGCCGGCCGGCTATTCGTCTGTCGGCCCTGATGGGCAAGCGGGTCGTCTATGTCATGACCCATGATTCGATCGGCCTGGGCGAGGATGGCCCGACCCACCAGCCGGTCGAGCATCTGGCGGCGCTTCGGGCGATACCGAACCTGAATGTTTTCCGCCCGGCCGACATCGTCGAGACCGCGGAATGCTGGGCGCTGGCGCTGCACCACGACAAGACCCCATCGATCCTGGCGCTGACCCGCCAGGGCCTGCCGACCCTGCGCACCGACCATAGCGCCGAGAACCGCTCGGCCAGGGGCGCCTATGTGCTGGCCGAAGCCTCGGATGGCGCCGAGGCGCGTAGGGTGACACTGCTGGCCACCGGCTCGGAAGTCGAAATTGCGATGGCCGCGCGCGAGACCCTGGAGTCCGAGGGAACCCCGACGGCGGTGGTCTCGGTGCCCTGCTTCGAGCTGTTCGCGGCCCAGGACGAGGCCTACCGCAAATCGGTGCTAGGGCCGAAAACCGTCCGCGTCGGGGTCGAGGCGGCGGTCCGTCAGGGCTGGGATGCGCTGATCGGCAATCATGGCGGCTTCGTCGGCATGGACTCGTTCGGCGCCTCGGCCCCGATCGGACGGCTTTACGAGCATTTCGGCATCACCGCGGACGCGGTAGTGGCCGTGGCGAAAGAGAAACTGTAAGACAGGCAAACGCATTTCTGAGAGGACAAGTCGAATGGCATTACGAGTAGCGATCAATGGTTTCGGCCGCATCGGGCGGCTGGTGCTTCGCGCGGCGATCGAATCGGGCCGCAAGGACATTCAGTTCGTCGGCATCAACGATCTCGGCTCGGTCGAGGCCAACGCCCATCTGGTGACCTACGATTCGGTGCACGGAACGCTGCCGACCAGGGTGAAGACCGGCAAGGACTGGATGGATTTCGGCCGCGGCAAGGTCAAGGTGACGGCCGAGCGCGACCCCACCAAGCTGCCCTGGAAGGAACTGGGCGTCGATATCGCCTTCGAATGCACCGGCATCTTCTCGGCCCGCGACAAGGCGGCGATGCATCTGGAAGCCGGCGCCAAGCGGGTATTGGTCTCGGCCCCGTCGAGCGGCGCCGATTTGACGGTGGTCTACGGCGTCAACCACAAGAAACTGCGCAAGAGCCACAAGGTAGTCTCCAACGCCTCCTGCACCACCAACTGCCTGGCCCCGGTCGCCTATGTGCTGCACAAGGCGCTGGGCATCGAGCGCGGCTACATGACGACGATCCACTCCTACACCGGCGACCAGGCGACGGTCGACACATTGCATAGCGACCTGCGGCGCGCCCGCGCGGCCGCCGTGTCGATGATCCCGACCTCGACCGGCGCCGCCAAGGCGGTCGGGCTGGTGATGCCGGAACTGGACGGCAAGCTGGACGGCAGCGCGATCCGTGTGCCGACCCCGAATGTCTCGCTGATCGATTTGAAATTCGATTCGAAGAAGAAAACCACGGTGGAAGAGGTCAACGAAGCCATCATCAAGGCCGCCAAGGGCGAATTGAAGGGCATTCTGGTGGCCAACAAGAAGCCTCTGGTTTCGATCGACTTCAACCACAACCCGGCCAGTTCCACCTTCGATCTGACCCAGACTCAGGTGATCGACGGTAAACTGGTCCGCGTGCTGTCCTGGTACGATAACGAATGGGGCTTCTCGAACCGCATGTCCGACACCGCGGTGGCCATGGGCAAGTTGATCTGATTCGGTCCACGCCGGGCGGAGGCATAAAGCGGGACCTTCGGGTCCCGTTTTCTTTTGCACCCGGTTTCACTGTTCGCGGGGTTGGGCTAATCTCTGTATGAACCTCCCAGAAACAGGATTCGAAACTTGAAACCAACCAGCCGTTTTCGCCAACTCATCGAGGCGCCGGAGATCGCCGTCATGCCGGGTGTGCACGACGCGCTTTGCGCGCGCATCGCCGAACAGGTCGGCTTTCAGGTGATCACCTGCGGCGGCTATTCCGCCACCGCCACGCTGCTCGGCCAGCCCGATACCTCGCAGCTTTCAATGACCGAGATGGCCGACCATTACGCCCGGCTATGCGACGCGGTTTCGATTCCGGTCTTCGGCGACGGCGATACCGGTTTCGGCAACGTCACCAACGTCGCCCGTACGGTGCGCGCCTACGAGCGCTCGGGGCTGGCTGGCATGTTCATCGAGGACCAGGTATTTCCCAAACGCTGCGGGCACATGGCCGGAAAAGATGTTGTTTCACTGGAAGAGATGGCCGGCAAACTGAAGGCGGCGCTGGATACCCGCCGGGACCCGGATTTCGTGATCATGGCGCGTACCGACGCGCTGGCGGTCA
>CAXMQC010000105.1:0-3419 GCA_964195285.1 Akkermansiaceae bacterium | reverse complement strand
AACGCTCCGACGTAGCGACCGATATATTGCACAATTTGCCGCCATTCTGCATGGTGCGGACTTCCGGATCGCGGCCCAGATTGCCGATGAGGATGACCTTGTTAACGCTGCCTGCCATGAGTTTCCCGTCCTGGTTCGCTTGATATTCCCGTTGTCGCTCCGCCAGACGACAAGGCCCGCCGGATTTGCGGTGACTATAACGGCTGGCGTCGCTGCTCGCCAGCCGCAAAACCAAACGCGGGGGACTTTCGTACGAGGGCATCAGCCCCTATATTGTTCTGCTCCACTGATTCGCGAAACGACAGGTTCATGCATAAGACGATCAGCGTCCGCGGCGCCCGCGAACATAATCTCAAGGGCGTCGATGTCGATCTGCCCCGCGACGAGCTCGTGGTCATCACCGGGCTCAGCGGCTCGGGCAAATCGTCGCTCGCGTTCGATACCATCTATGCCGAGGGCCAGCGGCGCTATGTGGAGAGCCTGTCGGCCTATGCGCGCCAGTTCCTGGAGCTGATGCAAAAACCCGACATGGATTCCATCGAGGGCCTGTCTCCGGCCATTTCCATCGAGCAAAAAACCACTAGCCGCAATCCGCGATCCACCGTCGGCACGGTGACGGAGATATACGACTATCTGCGCTTGCTGTTTGCGCGCATCGGCATCCCCTATTCGCCGGCCACCGGCCTGCCAATCGAAAGCCAGACAATCAGCCAGATGGTGGACCGTGTGTTGGCGATGCCCGCGGAAACCCGGCTTTACCTGCTCGCCCCGATCATCCGCGGGCGCAAGGGCGAATACCGCAAGGAATTGATGGACCTGCAAAAGCGCGGCTTCCAGCGGGTCAAGATCGACGGCGAAATCTACGAAATCGACCAGGCCCCGAAACTGGATAAGAAGCGCAAGCATGATATCGAGGTCGTCGTCGACCGGCTGGTCGTGCGGCCCGATATCGCCAGCCGCCTGGCCGATTCGCTGGAAATCGCGTTGAAACTGGCCGATGGTCTGGCTATTGCCGAGGCGGCCGATTCCGGTGAGCGTACGATCTTTTCCGAGCGCTTCGCCTGCCCGGTTTCCGGCTTCACCATTGACGAGATCGAACCCCGGCTGTTTTCCTTCAATAATCCGTTCGGCGCCTGCCCTTCCTGCGACGGTCTAGGCACCATGATGTATTTCGACCCGGAACTGACTGTTCCCGATGACCGTAAGACGCTGGCCGATGGCGCCATTGCGCCCTGGGCGAATTCCTCGTCGCCCTATTTCCGCCAAACACTGGAAGGCATCGCCAGGCAATTCGGGGCCAGCATGCGCGAACCCTTCCGCGACCTGCCGGAGGCCGTGCGAACGGCCATCCTGGACGGCACCGGCGATACCAAGGTCAAGCTGTCCTACGATGACGGGTTGCGCAGTTACAGCATCGAGAAACCCTTCGAGGGCGTGATTCCCAACATGCAACGGCGCTGGCGCGAGACCGACAGTGCCTGGGTGCGCGAGGAACTGGCGAAATACCAAAATGTGCATCCCTGCGAAGTCTGCGGCGGCTACCGGCTGAAACCCGAGGCGCTGGCGGTGAAGATCTACGGGCTGCATGCGGGCGAAGTTTCGACCATGACGATCGCTGAAGCCGGTCAATGGTTCCGGGATTTGTCCGGTCATCTGAACGAAAAGCAACGCACCATCGCCGAACGTATCTTAAGGGAGATCAACGAGCGGCTTGGTTTCCTGAACAATGTCGGGCTGGATTATCTATCGCTGTCGCGGGCCTCGGGGACGCTCTCGGGTGGCGAGAGCCAGCGCATCCGTCTGGCCTCTCAGATCGGTTCGGGCCTGACCGGGGTGCTCTATGTGCTGGACGAGCCCTCGATCGGCCTGCACCAGCGCGACAACCAGCGGCTCCTGGATACGCTGAAGCGTCTGCGCGACCTGGGTAATACGGTCATCGTGGTCGAACATGACGAGGACGCGATCCGCAGCGCCGACTATCTGGTCGATATGGGACCGGGCGCCGGCATTCATGGCGGCGACGTCGTTGCCGCCGGCTTGCCGGACGAGGTAATGGCCTGTCTCGACAGCGTCACCGCGCAGTATCTGACTGGCCGCCGCGAAATCCCGTTGCCCGCCACCCGCCGCCCCGGTAAGCCGAACCAGTCGCTGCGGATCAGCGGCGCGCGGGCCAACAACCTGCAAAATATCGATGTCGAGATCCCGATGGGGACCTTCACCTGCATCACCGGCGTCTCGGGCGGCGGCAAATCCACCCTGATCATCGAAACGCTGTACAAGGCGCTGGCCAAACGACTGAACAATGCCCGAGCGAATCCCGGCGATCACGATGCCATCAAGGGCGCCGAGTATCTGGACAAGATCATCGATATCGATCAATCGCCGATCGGGCGCACGCCGCGCTCCAACCCGGCGACCTATACCGGCGCCTTCACGCCGATCCGCGACTGGTTTGCCGGTCTGCCGGAATCGAAGGCGCGCGGTTATGCGCCGGGGCGCTTTTCATTCAACGTCAAGGGCGGCCGTTGCGAGGCCTGCCAGGGCGATGGCGTGATCAAGATCGAGATGCATTTCCTGCCCGACGTTTATGTCCAGTGCGACCACTGCAAGGGCAAACGCTATAACCGGGAAACCCTGGAAATTACGTTCAAGGACAAGTCGATCGCCGACGTTCTCGATATGACGGTCGAGGAAGGCGCCGTGTTCTTCAAGGCGGTGCCCTCGATCCGCGACAAGATGCAGACGCTGGAACGGGTGGGGCTCGGTTACATCCATGTCGGCCAGCAGGCGACGACCCTGTCGGGTGGCGAGGCGCAACGCGTCAAGCTCGCCAAGGAGCTCTCGAAGCGGGCCACCGGACGCACCCTCTATATTCTCGACGAGCCGACCACCGGTTTGCATTTCGCCGATGTGGAAAAACTGCTGGAGGTGCTGCATGCCCTGGTCGAGCAGGGCAACACGGTGGTCGTGATCGAACATAACCTGGAGGTCATCAAGACCGCTGACCATATCATCGACCTCGGCCCCGAAGGCGGCAATGCCGGCGGTCGAATCGTGGCCACGGGCACGCCGGAGGAAGTGGCGCGCGCGGCCGATAGCTACACCGGCCAGTTCCTCGCCCCCTATCTGGAACGGCACGCCGCTGCAAAAAAACGGGCCTGAGTCCCATGGCCCCGCTTACCACAAGTTTGGAAGATGTGGTCAACTGGACGCTGGGCGACGGCAAACAGTTGCGGCTGCGCGATCTGATTGCGGGCTTTTGCGGGCGCCTGATCGAGGCCGGCGTGCCGATTCTCCGCTGCTCGTTGCATATTCACCAGCTTCATCCGCAGTATTACGGGCGCGGCTTATTTTGGAACCGGGGCGAAACACAAGCGACGGAATCGCCGCACGAGCACGGCATCGAATCCTCTCCGGAA